>CAZWOY010000225.1:0-6745 GCA_964635255.1 uncultured bacterium | reverse complement strand
GAAAAAAAACCGCGATCATCCGTTGCATCCGTGTCATCCGTGTTCCTATTCCTTGTCTTATAAAAAAACAAAGCTGCATTGATGCAGGAATGACTGCGCCGGAATTATTGCCCTGGGGCAATATGTCGAACAGGAGTGTTCGACCTACTTGTCGAACAATGGCGTCCGTCCAACCGTTCATGCTGTTTATTTTGTAACGCTTTAATAAAAATCCAACAATTTTCTCTATTGACTCCACTTATCATTTTAATTATCATATAGAGAATCTGTCCATCTGGCTGCTTTGATCTGATACTTGGGATTTTTACCAGGGCTGCCCGCTAAGAACCGCATCTTTCAGACTATACATTCTACTTGGAGGTATGCAATGCGCAATGTAGTTTTTGCTTTGTCCTTTGTGCTGCTGTTCAGTTTTGCAATTCTGCCTGAACGAGCCAACGCCGGAGTTGCCGTCGATCCGGATGGATTTTCGGTCTTTGTCGAACCGGAAGATACTCTGGAAACCGAGATAACGCTGACCAACGCCGGCGAGGAAGCATTGAATTTCCGCACTCGATTTCTTTCCGTTAACCGCCAGGAGGAAGGAATGCAACGGGGACCGAGGCGGGATGATCCGGGCGACGTCTTGGAACAGATCGAACTCGATCACCCCGGCGCCTTAGGAATCGGCCGGGATTATGTTACCGGCGATATGTGGGTTTGCCATACGCTGCTCGATGAAAACGGATTTCCAAACGGCGGCATGTACACCGGCTACCATATTGAGGACGGCGAATGGGCGGCGTTCGCAGAGATTGAACCAGATCTAGCGCCGTTAGGGGGGTGCTATTACGATGGCGTGCTGTACGGCACTTCATGGCAGAATATGTATGTCACACGGTGGGACGTCGAGGGCAATAACCTCGGGAATTTCGATGTTCCGCATTTTGTAATGGGATGCGCTGTCGATCCCGAACGCGGCTACTTGTTTGTTATCGTTTTCGAGGAAGTCGATATTCTCGTCTATGATATCGAAAACGACCTGGCGGAAATGGGAATGATAGCGGACGTCCTCGATCGCGGCGGCGACGCGGACTTCAGAGGCAGGATCTACTGGGCGCCTGAACACGAAGAAGGTCATTTATGGATGTCATACGAGTGGAACGCTTATCAGCTCGACGTTCAAAATGAAGAGGACGAATGGACCTGGGAAGAGGTTCAGCATTTCGAAGCCGATACCGACGTGAGGTCGTTCGGCATAGGTCATGACGGTCGCGACCTGTGGATCGGCAATATGAATGAGAATACGATTTCGATCACCGATGACGGCATACATGAACCGAACTGGCTGATGGTCGAGCCTGAGGAGGGCGAACTGCCCGCCGGCGAACCGGTCGAACTTACCGCCACAATCGCTCCCGGCGAAGAACTTGAAGCCGGCGTTTATGAGATGATGCTGCAGTTTCAGTTCGATGATCCCGATATGCCGGCAATAGAAATGTCGGTTGTGATGGCGTTGGAAACATTGACGGCAAACATCACCGGAATGGTGTACGACGAAGCGACCGATGAAGCTTTGGAAGACGTGCAAATCGAGATGGACTTTTACAATATGAGCCGCTTGAGCGGCGAAGACGGCGAATTCGAGTTTGCAAACCTTCCGGAATATGTTTATGGATTAACCTTCACTAAGGATGATTACCTGCCGATGACGGTCGACGCCGAATTGGGCGATGACGACGTCGAGCTGGAGGTCGGGATGCTCCATGCTCAATTCAATCCGAGCGTTGAAAATATCACTTATGAAATCGCCCCCGATGAAGCGGCTGAATATCGATTCCAGGCCGGCAACGACGGCAACGGCAGGCTGGAGTTTACCGCAGAACGCGCGCTGGAAGGAGGAGCCGACGCTGAGCCGTGGGAAATTCGGGAAGCGATAATGATCGGGCAGGAAGTCGAAGACAACCGCATCGAAGGCGTCGTATTCGCCGGCGGCAATTATTACGTATCCGGGGCTCATGACCGGGATCCGATGATTTATGTTCTCAACCGGGATGGCGAACAGATCGACATGATCGAACAGCCGACGGACGACCGGCGAGGAATGCGCGACTTAGCCTGGGATGGCGAAACCCTCTGGGGAGGAGTTGCAGGCGAAATTCTGGGAATCGATCTTGAAGGCGAAGAAGTGGCGCGGTTCGAGGGCGAGTACAACCCGATTTCCGCAATAGCCTATGACCACGTAAATGAATATCTCTGGTACTGCGGCACTACGACCGATATATTAGCCGTCGATCGCGAGGGCAATCAGATCGAGGGCGTGGAAATCGACCGGCAAGATTTGCGCATCTATGGATTGGCTTACTGGGCAGGCGATCCAGACGGCTATCCGCTGTATATTTTCCACAAAGACCGTGAAACAGATCAGCAGGCGATCCACAAATGCGATCCCGGCGGCGGCGAAGACGGCATGGGCGAAATGCAGTTCGTAACGTTCCTCGAGCCGGAAAATGGAGGCAGCCCGAACGGCGCTTTCATCACCAATCAGTATGATATCTACAGTTGGACGCTGATGTCGATTTCGAGCGCTTCGGACAATGAAGGCGGCGACCGGATCGACGTCTGGCAGTTGGACACGCGGATGGACTGGTTTACGCTCGATCCGATGGAAGGCGCGATCGAAGCCGGCGAGGAACTCGAATTTACGGTCAATTTCAACGCGGAAGGCTTACCGCCAGAAAGATTCCGCGGAACGTTTACTTTTACGCACAACGGACGCGGCGACGAAACCGTCATTCCGGTTACCATGAACGTTGTCGAAGGTCCGGTGCAAGCCGAACGCACTTTGGAGCTTGACCTGGGCTGGAATATGGTCTCCTTTAACCTTCAGCCGGATGTCGAAGATATTCCCGAACTAATGCAGCCGCTTGTCGAAGAAGACTTGCTGCTGATGATGAAGAATGGCGAAGGTCAATTCTACGCTCCGGAATTTGGCTTTAACAATATCCCCGGCTGGTTCGTCAACGAAGGCTACATGATGAAAATGCGAGCCGCGGCTGAGTTCACGGCGGGAGGCATGACCGTAGTCTGGGATGAACCGATGGCTCTCATCGACGGTTGGAATATGATCGCTTACTATCCACGCGATCCGATCGATGCGATTGTAGCCCTGTCGGGCATAAGAGACCAACTGATAATGGCGAAAGACGGCGAAGGCAGATTCTACATTCCCGATTGGGATTTCAGCAATATGGGCGATATGCGCGAAGGGCAGGGCTATCTGGTAAAAGTCGATGGCGACGTGGAATTTGCCTACAGGATGGAGCTCCCGGACGAAGAAAACGCCGCTGCGTTGAGATGGCGAGCGTCTCCCTGCTATGAACTGGAATTTCTGCCGCGTCACGCGAATACCGGCGCGAACATGAGCCTTCTGATATTCGCCGATGAATCGCTGTCCGGCGAGGTTGGAGTTTACAGCGGCGGCAGGCTTGCCGGTTCAGGCGTCCTTAAGGATGGAGTCTGCGGTATCGCCGTCTGGGGCGACGATCCGACAACGGAAGAGATCGACGGCGCAGTTAAGGACTCTAAGTTGAATCTCAAGCTTTTCGATGAAAACCTTGAAATCCCGGTTCAAGTGAAAGTCGTTCAAGGCGAAATGGGCTATGAGACGAATTCATTCGTAGCGCTGGAGCTTAATCAAAACGCCTTAACGCCCGGCGAGTTCGCACTGGCGCAGCCGTATCCGAACCCGTTCAACAGCGCGGTAAAAATCGGTTTCAGCCTCGACGCCGCCGGCGAGACGCAGCTAAATATTTACGATTCCGCCGGCAGGTTGATCGACCGCCCGGTCAACAGACCACTAAAAGCCGGACAGTATTCGATCGCTTGGCAGGCGGTAGATTATCCAAGCGGCTTATATTTCGCGAAGCTGGTTTCATCAGGGAAGACTAAAGCCGTGAAGCTTATGCTGGTGAAATAAGGGAAGGATTTAACTACACAAAGGCGCGAGGGAGACGCGGACATTTCGCTCCCTAATTGCTGCGTCTCCTTTGCGCCTTTGTGGTCAGGTTACCGAAACGCATCCTCAACGATCTGTATTTCTTCATCCGTTAATCCGTATAATTGATAGACGAGACGGTCGATTTCAGCGTCGAGGTTTTCTATTTGGGTTTGGAGTTTTTGTTTTTGGGATTTCGGTTTCGCATTTTTACGCTGATCGCTGAGATCGATTATTTTTTCGACAGTTGCTTCTAATTCTTCGATTTTTCCCCATATTTTTTTGTTTTTTTTATCAATTTTCACAATCGGCAATTGCTTAATATCTTTGGGATTAACTTTTGGATAAATATTCTTTCCGAAATTAGGCCAAACATAATTTCCATACCAACTGATCAGTTTTGAATTGATAATTGCCAATAAAACCAGCAATCTCTTTCTATCGGATGAATAGGGTTTAAAGGGGATAATGCTGTGTCCATGATAAATCACGTCGGAAACAAACGCCGCCTGCAACCTTTTTTTCTCGCCCGGTATTTCTCTTATTAGAATTCTATCGCCATCAAAGAATTTCGGATCGCGCGGCGCAGCGAGCCAATCGCCGTATCTGATCCATTCGCCGCTCCATCGGATTGCGTATCTCGATATATCTTTTCCAGTTAGCCAACGCTCACAGGAGGCGTCTATTTTTTCGCTGTAATGATAAGCCCTGTTTTTAATGACCTTTTCAGTTTGACCGGAATATTTGTCATACGCCGTTATACCCTGAATTATTTCGCCTAAGGCGGAGAGTGGCATGGTTCGATTAGACCGGGTTTTTTCTACAAGTGATTTTACTAAAGGAATAGTCTTATAACTGATTCTGAGATTAGGATCGGATTCCCAAAAAGTTGAAGGTATAATATACTTATTGCCGTTATATTCAATTTTCAATTCGCCATTTGCCAATTCCTGGCGAAGAACGAAAATTATCGTATTCACAATTGCATCGGGAAAGACTTTTTCACCGCATAATTTTATTTTTATTAGATTTGCTTTTTCCTTTATTAATTCTCTAATCGGTTGGGCGAAATCTAAGTTCAACCATATTTCAGGCGTTATTAAACTCATATAGCCGTTCTTTTTCAGCAGGTTTATTCCGGATTCGATGAAATAAATATAGCTTTCATAGCGATAATTAAAGGAAATAAATCTCTTATTGATAAATCGTTTTTCAGCGTCCGCTAATTTTGCTCCGTACGGAGGATTGCCGAAAACGATATCGAATCCGCGCTCTTTTTCATCACCGGCAAAGACGTCCGGAAACTCCAGCTCCCAATGAAAGAAATTATGCTTTTCTTTTAATTCAGCCTGTTTTTTTAAAATTTCATCATATTTTTTATGCAAGCTTTGTGAAGGTTTTTCTTTCTTAAGTCTTAACAGGCTCCGAGCTAATTCGACATAAGCTTCGTCCTCAATATCGAGACCTAAATCGAAAGCCGCGTGCAGATCGGCGACAGCGCGGAAATGGACGAGCCGGCGCTGAACTTCTTTTTCCCAGATCGTTTGCATTCGCTTAATATCGCTAAGTTCGTTAGCCTCCATTCTATCGATGGCGTCCAGATATTCGACCGATTTTTTAAGCTCTTCCTGAACGCCCTCCAGCTTGAACAATGAGCCTGTATTCTCCTTATGCCGCTGCAAATGATCCAATTCGCCGATGTTCGACCCGATCAGCGAATTCCCGCAGCGGATATGGTGGTCGAGGAAATTAAGCGGCTTATCGGATGCGATGCAGGTCAGCCACAGCGAAAGTTTCGCCAACTCCACCGCCAGAGGATTCAGATCCACGCCGTAGATGCAGTTTTCGACGACTTTTCTGCGCCAGAAAGCGACGGTTTTTAAGCCGGGAGAATCACCTTCCGCCTCCAGTGAATTCAAAGAATGAGTTGTAGGATGTTCGACGATTTTGGCGGTTAAATATTTAGTCGCCTTAACCAGAAAATGACCGCTGCCCATTGCGGGATCGAGAATTTTCAGCTTTAACGCTTCGAGCGCGAAAGAATTGTCTTTGGACTCGCCCGCCACGGCTTTTTGGACGTCATCCGTCCGCTCGATCCGTTCGAGATGTGGATTCACGGTATTGCGAACGATGTAATCCACGACGTATTCCGGCGTATAAAACGAACCGGTCGATTTGCGGTCTTTCTTATCCTCGACTAATTTCAAAATTCCATCGAATTCCTCGAGGTGGTATTCGAGCAAGCCTTCGTAGATCGAGCCCAATTGCCGGACGTCGAGATCGGCGTAGTCGATGGCTTCGTCGAAATCAACCTTGACCGTTTCCCCCTCCGCTGTGAAAACAGGTTTGAACAAAAGTCCTTTCAAAAGAGTGTTCAGCGTATAATCGCCCACGATCCACTCCCTAAAGCGTGGATGGCTTTCCGGGTCGAACAAGCCGCCGTTGTATTGCGGAATGTTTAGTCTTTTGTTCTGAGCCGGACTTGAACCGTTAATAAGCTCGAACAAGCGGAAAATCTCGGAGTATCGATGATCGAAAACGTCGTCTTCTTCCTCTGATTCGTATCCCTCTTCTTCTATGCGGCGGTATTCGCCGATTAAGCGCTGCAATGAAAAGTTTTCGCGGTAGAATTTGCCGGTTTTATTCCCCCGCCGGCTGACCGGCAGAAGGTTGCGGCTTTCTGCGTACAACACGAACAGCAGGCGGTACAAAAAAATCAGGCAATGGTCGTATAGTTCTTTCAACTGTTCCGTTTGTAAGCTGTTTTTC
>CAZWOY010000224.1:0-6761 GCA_964635255.1 uncultured bacterium | reverse complement strand
CCGCATTCCATCAGATTCCTGGAGATGGCAACTATTTTATGCACGTAGTAATAATTGAATACAAATACAGAAAATTTTGAGGAGGCGCAATGATACAGAATTTGGTTAAACTTTGTTTGGTTTGCCTGCTGTTAGGCGGCGTTTTTTTCCTGAGTGGCTGTAGAACGACAGCAGACCGGGAGATCACGCGCGCGGAAAGAGCCATCGATGAAGCGCTCGATTATAATGCCGATGCGTACGCGACCGACGATTATAATGCAGCCGAAGAACTGCTGCGTGAAGCGGTCGATTTACAGGATGACGGACGCATTGAAGAAGCGCGTCATTCGGCGATAAAATCGAAATTGCGCGCAGAAGAAGCGCTGAAGAAAGCCAAAGAGGTGCATCGGATTCACGATTACGAAGCAGAGCAGACTTTTGGAAACTAAAACTTCTGTCTGCTTATTTTTTCTAACTATCGTTGAGGAGGAAGAATATGCTTAAAGCCACGCCGGTTTTACTTTTTGCAGTTTTAATAATTTTTGGATTTTCTATTTCAGGCTGTGATACTTCGGCTCAGGGCGAGCTTGATAAAGCGCAGGAAATGCTTGACAAGGCGATGAACGCCGGGGCTGATTTGCATGCCTCAAAGGAATATGAGCGCGCGCAGGATCTGTTGATCGAAGCGTCGCACCATGTCAGAAACAATGAAATCCAGGATGCGAGAGCCAAAGCAACCAAAGCCAAACGGCTTGCAGAAGATGCAATGAATAAGGCTCAGAAACATGCTGAAGATCTTAGCCGGGAATCGGAAGAGGTCGGAAGAGGATTTTAATTGCTGGTGTTTTTTATATTTTAAGAATCGGATTAATAAGGATAAGTGAACGAACTTAAGATTCACGGGACACTAAGCGATTTTTGATCGCATTGAATAAACCCCAATTGCGAACCAAAAAGTTTTCGATGTAACGTTTTTTTGCCCGGATTGTTCAGATCTTTTGTATTCATGTACATCGCAATAGTATCCTGTTGACGCCGTCAACTTGTTTAAGTTGGGGGTTGCGCCGTTTGTTGCGATAGGAAATAATTCGGAACTTTAAACCGCAGGAAGAGATGATGACAAAGAGAAACCGTATTTTAGTCATTGCTTTCACGCTGGCGCTTTCGGTCAGTTTTTCCGGTTGTGGATTAAGCGCGGAGGAAGAGTTGCAGCTAACCGAGGAGAAACTTGACGAAGCCTTAAATATCGGAGCTGAGAATATCGCCAGAGATGAATACCGATCTGCTCAGGAGCAGTTCGTAAAAGCAATGGAACATTTTCGAGACGGCGATACGCATACTGCCAAAGTCTTGGCTAAACGCGCCAGATTGCGCGCCGAAGATGCGATTATGAAAGTCGAGCGTCACGAACAATCTCTTGAAGATGAGGAGAATCGCAGGGACTTCGATCCGAATCTTAGATAAGGATCCTAATATACACATTTTAGATTTAAAAACGGGACTAACAGAGGTGTTAAATGCGATTCCCAGCAAAACAACTTTTTTACGCTATTTCCTTGATATGCTTCTTGTTGGGAGCAACAAATTCTTACGGATTGGAACAATCGAATGTTTTTCAGTTAAAAACTGAGTCCGCCGATAAAATTACATTCGATTGTTCGATTCCCGAATTTGAAGAAATTTCTACAGATCTACCGCAAAATGCAAATGAATTCGACGGCGCTGGAAAAGCAGGCGTTCCGGGCAAACCTTTTTTTCCCTCCTGGAGTCGTTGGATAAAAATCCCGGACGGTAAAAAAGCCTATCTGAAATATAAAATAAAACGATCAGACTCCTTTTCTGAAAATAGTTTAACGACATTTCCGCATCTTAGCTTTGACGATCCGGCAACCACTGGAACTTCGGACTTTGAATTGGGAAAACAGACCTTGGACATCGAAGACTTTGGCGATCCCGTAACGCTTTCCGAAGCAATTAAAATAGCCGGCGTACGATACGCGATTCTGGATATTGTTCCCTTATACAAAGACAGTAACGGCGAAACTAAATTAGTGCGCGACGTCTCAGTCGAGGTTCAATTCAACGATGGAAACATCCGTGAAGAAACATTTCAAAATAAATCCTCTTTGCCTCCCGTTTACAGCGAAATCCACCGCTACCTTAATCAGGATCTGCCGGACAGGGACGACGTCGGTGAAAGATGCAACAATTTAGGTCATTATGTTATTGTCGTACGCAATGATGAGGCGATCGACGCGATGCAGGATTTTATAACCTGGAAAAAGCGCAAAGGTCATCCGGTTTCCATAGCCAATCTGGACGATATTGGGAGAAATCGCGAAGACTTGCAGGATTGGCTTGAGGAAGCCCGGCAAGAATGGGAAAATCCTCCTACCTATGTTGTTTTAGCCGGAGACGTCAGTGGGAGTCTTTCCTTGCCATATTATGACGACGGACAGATGGAGCGCGTTTCCTGGCATGCTTCCGATAATCAATTTGTTTGCTGGGAAGGGGAGAACGGTCTTGATCTTTGGACGCCAGAAGGATTTATCGGCAGGCTTTCTGTTGAAAATAGAGCAAGTCTTGAACAGGTTGTAACGAAAATTGTCGGCTACGAAAGCGACCCATACATAGAAGAAGACTGGGTTGAAGGCGCTGTGCTGATTGCCGACGGCGTCCATAGCTGCATTACAACCAATCAGGCGATTCGCGAGTTGATGCAGGGTGTTGGATACAGCCGGGACAATATTTATGAGGCTTATGGGGAATATCATCACAATCAGCATCCGGATGTAAACATTGTTCGCAATGGGGTGACCAGAGGCGTAGGATTTGTCAATTTTCGAGGATATCAAACCTGGGGAAATATCAATTGGGAGATGATCCGCGACTATGGAAACGGTTGGAAAACGCCGGTCGTTACCGGAATGGTCTGCGGCAGCGGCGATTATACAAACAGTTGGGGCGATACTCGACCGGAATGCCGCAGTGAAGCCTGGCTAAGGTCATGGCATAATGGTCCCCGCGGTGGAGTAGCCGGTTTTGGTCCTACAGACTTGCATACCCATACCTGGTTTAACAATACCATTGACGCCGAGTTTTATGACGCATTGCTTTACAACGACGTTCGGACATTAGGCGCTTTATGCGTCGCTTCCAAATTAGGTCTTTATCGCAACTACCCATCATCACGCCGGTTGGGCGACGGCAACACAGTTGGCTACTATTTCTACGCCTACAATCTGATCGGGGATCCCGGAATGCAGGTGTGGTCGGCTCAACCTGAACCGATTACGGCGGATTTCTCCGATGAACTTTCTGTCGGCTCAACATTAATTAATCTGGCAGTCAGTTACGAAAATGATGATCCTGTGGAAGGAGCCTATGTGCATATATACCGCGAAACTCAGGACGGGGATATTCGCTATGGAGGTTTTGCCGATCAGCATGGCAGGCTAAGTCTTGTGGTTGATCCGTTACAGGCAGGAGAGTTCCTTCTAACCATTACCGGTAAAAACTGCGTTCCTATTTTAGAATCGTTTGAGGTTGCAGAGCTTCAGACTTACGCTTCAATAAGCGATGTAATAGTAAACGATGATGATGAAGGTGAGAGCGATGGAAATGGAGACGAATTGATTAATCCGGGGGAGACCGTTGAATTGTCTATTGAATTGACGAATACCGGAACTGAAAGGAGCGAGGCTTTCAATGCAAATTTACGATCAAATACCCAGGGAGTTGAAATCGTAAATGGCGAGGTTGAGTATCCCGAGATTGAATCCGGCGAATCTGCAAACGGTGATGCGCTGTTTTTGGTTAGATTTTCACCACGGCTTCCCGATGATTTAGAGTTGGATTTTCAGCTTAGAATAGTTTATGGGGATGATATTTGGCTTGAAGGATTTAACCTTGTTTCGCGGGGATATAATTTTTCATTAGAAGAAGCTGAATTCCTTAACGATGAATTTCACCCGAATAGCTCGGATGATTTAGTGGTCACGCTTCAAAATACCGGCGGCATAAACGCTGAGCCTTTAACTGGAACGCTTTACTGCACAAATCCCAAAATACAGATCCGCGCCGCTGAGACTCGTTTTGATCCTATCGCGCGTGGGGAAAGCGAATCAAATCATCAACTGCCATTTTCGATATATGCCGCCCATGACAGCTATCCCGGCGAACTGATCGATTTTGGACTGCTTCTTTCCGATGACCATGGATGTGGCGACAGTCTTGCGTTCTCATTGCGTTTGAGTGGAATTTTGGAAACAGCGCCGCAAGGTCCTACCGAATATGGATACTGGGCGTTCGACAGCCGGGATACGACGAACAGCATGAATCCCGAATTCAACTGGATCGACGGTCAAAACAATCTAAACCTTGTTGACAACAACGACGGCGGCAATATGAACTGGGCGGGAACGCACGGGCAGAGCCGCACTATCGATTTGCCCTTTGAATTTGTGTATTATGGTGAGAGATTCGAAGAAATCACGATTAGCTCAAATGGATGGGCGGCATTTGGCAGATCGGATCAGGTTTCATGGAATAATCAGGAAATCGGAAGTCCTCTGGCTCCACCGGCTATGTTGTGCCCTTACTGGACGGATTTGTGGAATGGCAGGACTTTGACCTACTATGATGAAGATGAAGAGATTTTCGTTATCGAATGGCGAGACTGTATCGATAGAGTAGGATCGCACACATTTGCAATTCATCTGCATGAACCGAACGCGTTTCCTACTGCGACGGGAGACGGCGAAATAGTTTTCCTTTATGATGAAGGCCGGGTTTTCAACGGACCGGACAGGGACTATCCGCAGGAAGCCGTAACAATCGGATTCAGCTCGCCGGATCGAACTGATAATATGACTATATCGCATGCCGGCTTGGATGATCCGCGCACAGCGGATATTGAAGAGGAAATGGCAATCAGAATAACTACCGGTCCTTTGTTGGAGTTTGGCAGCGTTCGGGGACAGGTTGTGAATGAAGAGACCGGTGATCCGATGCCGGATGTGCGCGTGATGATCGATGGAACTGGTTATTTCGGGACATCCGGCGTAAACGGCAATTATCGCATCGAACGCGCTCCGATTGGGATGCAGACGGTTACAGCGCAGCGACGCTATTTCAATGAAAGTTCGGCGGCTGATATTGAAATTGTTGAAGGTGAAGAAGCCGTCGTGAATTTCAGTCTGACTTATCCTACTTTTGAGATAGACGCCGAAGAAATCCGGTTCGGCCTGTTGCCTGATTCCATGGGGCAAGTTGGATTCACGATTTGGAATGAAGGGAATGGACCGCTCGATTACCAGTTGTTTTTGAACTCCGACGTCGATCCTCCCCAGCGTATAGATGAATGGGAGCCATTATTCCGCTGGGACGTGGGGGACAGTCTGGACGAACACCGGATGAGAGGCGTAACTTATGATGGCGAATATTTCTACTTGACGGGTGTAAGGGAAAGACACGTTTTGCCGCATCCAATATATGTTTTAGATAAAGAAGGCGTCCTGGTTGGAGAATTCGATCAATTTACCGTGGATTCGACGGTCAGTTGGGGCTATACCGAATTAGAATTCAACGGTGAAAATATTTTGGCGGTCGAAGATGAAAACATAATCGAAATTACGCGCGAAGGCGAGCATGTCAGAACCATACCGACCGAATATAATCCTTGCCAGGCGATAGGCTGGAATCCCGAATCGGAAACGATTTTCTACAAATCGATGACGGGCCGGGATTTTTACGAAGTCGATTCGGTGGGAAATATTCTTAATGAGTTTTACACCGGGAACGAAATTATTTACTCGATGGGAATGACCTGGTTCCCTGCCGATCCGGATGGATTCCATCTTTATATTTTCGCAAATAACAGGTATCCCGATGAAGGCGGCGGCACCCGGTTGATGTTGCTGAAAATGAATGTTGAAACCGGTGAAATCAGGCTTGTAAGGCATATTAATTGGGATGGTTGCGAGGACAACGACCGGCCTTTGGGATGTGCGATTACAAAGCTGTGGGATCCTTTAAAGTGGGTCTTTATCGCGCTTATCAATTCAACTCCGTCGGATTACCTGGTCGGATTCGAGTTAGCGCCGAACCTGACGTGGATTCAATACGAACCTGAAGCCGGATCGGTAGAACCGGGAGAAAGGCAGCCGTTTGAAATTAATTTCTCGGCGGTTGATATGCCGGAAAGGGAGTATTACGTCGAACTGCAATTGCTGCACAACGCAGTTGGCGATAGATTCGATATGCCGGTTTATTTCACAGTCGGTGAAGTTAACTTAACCGGCAAAAATGAGTTAACGCCCGCTGAGTTCAAATTTGAAGCTCCTTATCCAAATCCGTTCAATCCGACAACTAATCTAAGATTTTCCATAAAACAAAGATCGGATGTGAACCTTGAACTTATGGATATTTCAGGCAGATTAGTTAAATCCCTCGATCTGGGCGAAATGGAACCGGGCCGGCGCGAATATCTACTGGACGCTTCCGATTTGCCAAGCGGAATATATTTTGCAAAATTAAATGCAGGAGTGAATTCGGGAGTGCGAAAGCTGGTGATGATGAAGTAGGCTTGAGTTTGAGCGGCGTTATGCAGTAAGTCGCTGTATTTTTTAGACTCGATAAATATGCTTTAAGACTTGACAAGGAAAAAGCCTTAGCCATATATTAGAGTTATGAGAATAGCCGCGTTGATTTTCATCCGCCAGACTTAGCATGATTTTGAAACTATAATGAAATACCGGAGTGTAAAATTTTCTTGCATACCC
>CAZWOY010000223.1:2590-6767 GCA_964635255.1 uncultured bacterium | reverse complement strand
CAGCGAGTTTGAGACGGCAGGCAGGGACGCCTGCCCTACTAAGATCAAAGGCTGTTTTAAATCTATTATTTTTTGTCAAAAAAGGAGCGTCCAGCCGAAATGAATGCGGAAATTGGCAAGTCTCTGATTTCGGAACTGGAAATACAGTACCGAACGGCGCAATTAGCGAAGCAAATCGCCGATGATTTTCGTAAAGACGATTTGATCATCATCGCTGTTCTAAAAGGCGCTTTCATGTTTACCGCCGATCTTATTCGAAGGCTGAGCAAATACGGCGTCCACCATGAACTCGATTTCATAAAAGCGTCGAGTTACGGAAACAGCACTGAGTCTTCTGGAAAAATAAAAATTGAGACCGATGTACAGATGGACCTGAGAAACGCCAATGTGCTGCTGGTCGATGATATTATCGACACCGGCAATACATTGAGTTATATTAGAGACTATCTGTACAGGAAAAACGCGAAAACAGTGAAAACGTGCGTGCTGCTCGATAAGCCTTCGCGCCGCACCGTGAATTTTCAACCGGATTATATCGGTTTCGAGATACCGGATCACTTCGTTGTCGGTTATGGTCTTGATTACGCCGAAATGTATCGCTGCCTGCCGTATATCGCGGAATTGAAGAATTAGCGCCATTAAATACTTTTCCATAATCTGAGCGCCTGATGTCCGAAATATTAGTCCGGGCGGAAAATCTGCACAAACGCTATACTATCGACAGCCGGAGTATCGACGTTCTCAAAGACATTAACCTATCCGTCGATTGCGGCGAAACCATTGCGATAGTTGGTCCTTCGGGGGCGGGTAAATCGACGTTGCTGCATCAATTAGGACTTTTGGAAAAACCGACCGGCGGTAAAATATTTTTTTCCGGGAGAAACGTCGAACAATTTAAAGAACAGGAAATTTCCGAATTTCGCCTGAACAGAATCGGATTTGTTTTCCAGTTTCATCATTTACTCCCGGAGTTCACGGCTTTAGAAAACGTCATGATTCCTCGTATGATCAGCGGAGAATCCCGCAAAAAATGCGCTGAGCGAGCCGATCGACTGCTTGAAAAAGTCGGTCTCGCTCATCGCGGTTCTCACAAGCCCGGAGAACTTTCCGGCGGTGAACAGCAGCGGGTTTCATTAGCCAGAGCGCTCGTTAATTCGCCTTCGCTGATCTTAGCCGATGAACCGACCGGCAATCTCGATCAAAATGCGTCGCAAAAACTACAGACCCTGCTTTGGGATATTTGCCGAGACCAGGGCGCGGCTTTGCTATTGGTAACTCATAACTTAACATTAGCCAAAGACGCAAGCAGGATAATGGAAATGTCTGACGGCTATCTTATCGAATAACGAAATTGACTTGATACTTGAAAAAGCAGTGCGTATATTATAAATATTGATAGATAAGCAGTGTTTGCTGAAACCGGAACGGAAACGCCGGTATTGTTGAAAAGGACCAAGGAGATTTAATGACTAATAGATTCTCTTTCAGAGTGCAGCAGGTCATGCAGTATGCGCACGAGGAAGCGTTAAGACTTGGGCATGACGAAGTTGGAACGGAACATTTACTGCTCGCCATACTCCGCCTCGGCGAAGGAATGGCTATTAGAATCCTCCAAAACCTCGGCTGCGATCCTGAAGAACTGCGAGAAACGATCGAAGAAACTACAGGCGTCGGTTCAACTACCATAAAAATTGGCAAAGTACCCTATTCGAAGCGCGCCGACAGGTCTCTGCGCCTCTCATACATCGAAGCGAAAAACTACACAAGCGATATTATCGGCACGGAACATTTACTGCTGGCTTTGGCAAAAGTGCAGGAAGGCTTAGCGAGCCAGGTTCTCATGGGTTTTAATGTTACCTATGACGCAATAAGAACCGAATTGGAAAACATACTGCGCGAAACCGGCGGTCAAATTTCCCGCGGAGGCGAAGGCGTTTCTGCAGAAAAGAGTAAAACCCCGGTCTTAGATCGCTTCAGCCGTGATTTGACCAAAATGGCAAGAAATGACGAATTGGATCCGATTATAGGGCGTGAAAAGGAAATTCAACGCGTTGCTCAGATCCTGTCAAGAAGAAAGAAAAACAATCCGGTTTTGATCGGCGATCCGGGCGTAGGCAAAACCGCCATTGTCGAGGGACTGGCGCTTCGAATTACCGAACGCAGCGTCTCCCCGATTCTGTTTAATAAACGAGTGGTAATGGTCGATTTAGGCGCTCTCGTTGCCGGCACCAAATATCGCGGGCAGTTTGAGGAGCGTATTAAAGGCATTATCAATGAACTTGAGAAGAATAAAGACGTTATTATCTTTTTGGATGAGCTTCAAACCATCGTCGGCGCCGGTTCGGCTTCCGGTTCGCTCGACGCTTCGAACATGTTTAAGCCCGCCCTTGCCCGCGGCGAACTGCAGTGCATCGGAGCTACCACTCTGGACGAATACCGCCAGCATATCGAAAAAGACGGCGCTTTGGAACGCAGATTTCAGAAAATTATCGTAGAACCGCCGTCGCCTAAAGAGACGGTCGATATACTCAACGGCTTGAAAGAACGCTACGAACAGCATCACTGCGTAGTTTATACTCAGGAAGCCATCCACGCCGCCGTGACTTTATCGGATCGCTATATTTCCGACCGATTCCTTCCCGATAAAGCTCTCGACGTCATCGATGAAACAGGCTCCCACGAAAGATTGAACAATGTTTCCATTCCCAATACGATTCTCGGCTTGGAAAAAGAGTCGATGCGAATGAAGAAACTGAAAGAAAACATGGTGCGGGTGCAGGAATATGAAAAGGCGGCGCAGGTGCGCGATTTGAAGCGTAAGATCGACGAAGCGTTGAAGGTTGAACGAGAGGCGTGGGAAAGATCGTCGAGAGAAAAACCGGTTAAGATAACGGCTGATAGTGTGGCGGAAGTTGTGGCGATGATGACCGGCATTCCGGTAACGAAAGTGGTAGTCTCGGAAAAACAGCGGCTGTTGAAATTCGAAAAGCAGCTTGGCAAATATATTATCGGACAGGACGAAGCGATCTCTTCGATTGCCAAAGCGATCAGGCGCAACCGAACCGGGCTTGGCAGGCGCAGCAGACCGATAGGTTCGTTCATTTTCCTGGGACCCTCCGGCGTCGGCAAGACGGAAACCGCAAGAATGTTAGCCAGAATCATGTTTGAGGATCATAAAGCCTTGATTAGAATCGATATGTCCGAATATATGGAGAAATTCAACGTCGCAAGATTAATCGGCGCTCCTCCGGGATACGTAGGCTATGACGAAGGCGGGCAGCTGTCCGAAAAAGTCAGGCGCAAACCTTATTCGATAGTGTTATTTGATGAAGTCGAGAAAGCGCATCCCGATATATTCAATATCCTCTTGCAGGTGCTTGATGACGGTGTGTTGACCGACGGCAGCGGCAGAGTGGTGGATTTCAGGAATACGATCATCATCATGACTTCAAATATTGGAACCCGGGAAAGCGCAAAATCACAGGGATTTGGTTTCATCAACGATTCGGGCGAAACAGACCGCGATTACGAGCTAATGGCGGGGAAAATCAGGGAAGAGATGAAAAAGATGTTTCGACCTGAGTTCATCAACCGTTTAGATGAAACGATCGTTTTCAGGCAGTTGTCCAAGGAGAACATCTACAAAATATTAGATTTAGCTCTGGAAAGGGTCGAAGAAGACCTTCGCGAGAAAGCGATTAAGTTAAACCTGACGCAGGAAGTAAAAGATCACATCGTCGAGCTGGGATTCAATAACGAAACCGGCGCTCGGCTGATACAGAGAACGGTCGAAAAAGAAATTCAGGATCCTTTGTCGGAAAGCTATCTGATGGGCGATATAATGGACGGCTCGGAAGTAAACATCACTATGCAGGACGGCAAAGTTTTCTTTTACTCGACCGATCCGGTTGAGGTTGAAGAGGAGTATAATTAATTTGATCGATTAAACTGAAACTCGTTCCCACGCTCCGGCGTGGGAATGCATACTTAACTACAAAGGTCGATATGCGTTCCCATGCAGGAGCCTGGGAACGAGTTGGTAAATTTATTGTTTGCGCCGGAATGATTCTGAAAGAGATAAGGAACTGACAGTTCTATTGTTAGATCGACGTTGGAAAATATTGAAACTCGTTCCCACGCTCCGGCGTGGGAATGCATACTTAACTACAAAGGTCGA
>CAZWOY010000223.1:0-2490 GCA_964635255.1 uncultured bacterium | reverse complement strand
ATTGTTTGCGCCGGAATGATTCTGAAAGAGATAAGGAACTGACAGTTCTATTGTTGGATCGACGTTGGAAAATATTTACTATTATGTGCATTAGATATTGTTTGGGCGAGGGAGCATTTTTGGTCGGGCGCAAGCGGCAGAGTCGCAAACATGCTGGCATTCAATGACGCCACTTATGGTTTATTAGGCGAACGTTCTAATGATATCAGATATTTTCATATTTCAGAAGATGGCGACAGCCTTAACGTCTTTGATTATGATGCGGGAATCGCTCCATTTCTAAGTCGGATGAAATCAAAAACAATAGGAGGCGAAAGAATAAAGATTTCCGTCCTCGACCGGGGCAGTCGCGGCGGAGGGCAATATCGGCTGCATTGGCGGGCGGAAAGTTTGAGTTCGGGGGTTTATTTTGTTAAATTGAAAAGCGGGGGCCGGGAAGACATGCGAAAGGTTAATCTGGTTCGGTAGAAGGGAGAATAAAAGCGTTACGGAAGCGACAATATTCCAAGCGGACGCTTAGAATCCAACAATTTAACAATTTAACAATTTAACAATTTAACAATTTAACAATTTAACAATGAATAGAGAATTCAGAAAAGTATAAAATTCTCGTCCCCTCACCCCGCCATACCTTGAACAATTTGAAAGTTTTTCCTAACTTTTGCTATTCGTTGTAGTTAGATACCTTATTTTAGTTAAACCATAAAACTTTTTGAGGAGTTCTCATGGCAGAGATAGCGTCATTTCGCGGCTACCGCTTTAATAAAGCCGAAGCCGGCGATTTGAACAAGGTTGTGACCCAACCCTACGACAAGATCGACGATAAGCTTCGCGAAGACTACATGCAGCGCAGCGAGTACAACGTCGTGCGCATTATCAAGGATGCGCCGCGCTCCGGGGATACGCCGAACGACAACCAATATACCCGCGCCGCTAAATGCTGGGAAGAATGGATTGAAGATAGAATCCTGAAACGCGAAGACGGACCTGCGGTTTATCCGTATTTTCAGGAATATACCGTCGAAGGCGAGACATACCTGCGCAAGGGCTTAATCGCAATGGTCGAGCTCGACAAATCGAAAGTTCGCGCGCATGAACATACCTTATCCGGTCCGAAAGCCGACCGGCTGAAACTGATGAAGGCGACCGAAGCCAACGACGGCTTGATTTTTATGCTTTATAATGACAAGGAAAACAAAGTCAACGAAATTATCGAACAGGAACTGATCGGCAGAAAGCCCGATATGGAAGTGAAAGACGACTACGACGCAATCCACCGGCTGTACAAGATCACCCGCCCCGGAGCCGTGCTGGACATAGCCGAGCTGATGCAGGAAATGGAGTTGTTCATCGCCGACGGACACCACAGATACGAAACCGCCGTCAATTACATGAACTACTGCAAAGATCGCAACTGGAAGCCGTCGTCGCTGGCTCCGGCGGAAAGCTTCACGCATCGGATGATGTGCATGGTCAACATGTTCGATCCCGGATTGGTCGTGCTCCCGACTCATAGAGTTCTGCACTCATTAAGCGGATTCGATCCAAACGCTTTTCTGAACAAGGCGTCCGAAAATTTCGAGATCACGGAATTCTCCGGTCGCGATTCTCTGTATGAAGCGCTGGATAAAGCCGTCGCCGATAAGAAGATTGCGTTCGGATTTGGAGCGGAAGGCTTGAACGGCTACAGAGCGCTGTCGCTGAAGAATCCCGAAGTCATGAACAGCGCCGTTAAAGAGGAACACTGCGACGCCTGGAAGAAGCTCGATGTCACGGTTCTGCACACGCTGCTGCTGGACAATATCTTGGGCATAGACAAAGAGAAGCTCGAAGCGGAAACCAACGTTCACTACGTCCGCGGCAGAGACGAAGCTCTGGACGAGGTCGAAAAAGACGGCTGCCAAGCCGCGCTGCTGCTGAATCCGACACGCACGGAGCAGGTCGGCGAGGTTGCCGGCGCAGGCGAGCGCATGCCGCAGAAATCGACCGACTTCTTCCCGAAGCTGTTGACCGGCATGGTCATGATGAAAATGCAGATCGACAAGAGCGCGGGATTAGCATATTTTGAGGGTGAATAGTTTTTTTACCACAGAGGCGCAGAGGACGCAGAGTTTTTTGATGTATTACTAAGTGTAGTAAAAAGTGTCATTGCGAGTCTGCCTTTAGCAGACTAAGCAATCTCCTAATATCTTGATAATGCTTGATATTGATTAATATCCGCATTCCATCAGATTCCTGGAGATGACAACTATTTTATGCACGTAGTAATAATAATACAGCGAGCGGTCATTCCTGCCTGTTAGACAGTATGTAAACATACCATGAGAGCTTGCAGACGCCCCCGTCTGCAAGCCTAAGCGTTTGTTACTGCGTGGCGTCAGCTTGCAGACGGGGGCGTCAGCTTGCAGACGGGGGCGTCAGCTTGCAGACGGGGGCGTCTGCAAGCCTAAGCGTTTGTTACTGCGTGGCGTCAGCTTGCAGACGGGGGCG
>CAZWOY010000222.1:0-6783 GCA_964635255.1 uncultured bacterium | reverse complement strand
ATCCAGAGCGTCGGAAGTAAAAAGAGGCTTACGGTCCAAGCGGCAAGTCAAACCCTTTAGGAAACAACGACATTCTTCTAAGGTACGGTCGCCTACCAGGAAATAGACAATCAATTTGGACGCCGGGTCGATTGCCGTCCATATCCAGGTTCGTCCGTATCCATGTTTGTGATCTTCTTCGGAAACAGCCGTTTTTTTTGAACAAACGACCACAGTTCATCCAGTTGGCATTCCTCCAACTGCAAGGAATGAATAAGATTGGATAGAACATTGACGCAGTGTCTGCCAGCTTTACGTATCACCCGATTGACAGCGTCTTTGTCCAGCTCCAAAATGCTTGCGGTAGCGCGAACGCCGTTCCCTTCAGAGACACAGCGAATGATCTTCTGGATGGTCTCTGCGGAATATTTTGAGCCAAAGAAAGCTGTATTGCGCGTTTCTGAAAATCTTTTCTTACAAGTCTGGCATTTAAGCAACTGTCGTTTTTGTTTTCCGTAAGCGCCCGCCTTGACAATGTTTCCGCGCCCCCGTATTCCGTAGTGAATGCAGGATTCGTTCACGCAAAAGTAATGTTCAGCGTTGAGCATTTTCTTCCTCTGTTGAGTTAAACATGCTCAATATAATCAAAGATCAAAATCAATGCAAACAAAATATCAATAAATAGGGGACATTATCCAGTATTACCGGATCTGATTTCTGCGTGTATATTCTTTGTCGCTTAGCCTATTATTTCTAAGGCGCGAGAAACGGCATATATAGTTTTTATATTCTCGCTGAACTCTTTATAGGACAGACGCTCTACAAAGACGTCAATCCTCTCTGTCGCATCGATTAAATCTCTTATAGAATCTGAGACGCTTCGGTTCAAACCAAAATCGCTTCCTTCAAAACAAGGTCCGAAACGCCCGGCTTGAGACCGCCCTTTTCAACCAAATCGACTTTAATTTCTAATTGATCCGGCGAAATAGCCGGCAGAGACGCCTGCCCTACTGTATTTAACGCCTGTTTATACTCGTTCTCAAGCTCCTGCATGTGAATGAGAAAATTTGCCATTATTTTCACAATTCCTGATAAACGTTTACGCCAAACCTTGAAAAATTTGGCGCATTGAATTATATTAGATATTTCTGCAAACGTTAGAAATATGATTCAACTTTGAACAGTAAAACAAAAGACATATCCACAAGCTGCCTTATCCTTCTTGCAGGATGGCTGCTGATAATTGCGTTTCATGTTGAGGAAGATGGAGCTTTCCACAATGACTGTCCTATCTGCAGGGCGTCTGTGAGTTCTTCTCCGTTCAAAACGGTCGAGATCATTATTGCTCTGAGTTTCTTGTTCTTCATCGGATTCGTTTTTTATCATCATTGTCATGCTTTTAAAGCAGTCTCGATAAAGGCATTTCAATGCCGTGCTCCTCCAAAACCGTCGCAAACTTAATTAGCAATTGAGAATCAAACTAATCCCATTCGTCTGTTCTCTATTTCTTTGAATGGGCGTTATGAAATCATGCAAAAAACAATGGCATGTTTTCATGAGGATTCTCTGTCTCAAAAAACAAATATTTTGATCAGTAACAAAAAAAGGACAAAACAAATGTTTAGAAACAATACCATTTTTTTCAAAAGTCTTCTGATACTGTTTTTCAGTGTCAGCGATGGTTTTTCAGTTGATAAATCGGACATTAACGGCGTGGTTTTCGACAAACAGACCGGCGAAACTTTAGGCAGCGTAAACGTATTCTTAGAACACACTTCCATCGGCGCTTCAACCGATTTGGACGGGAATTTTACAATAAGCGGCGTATCCTCCGGCAAGTACAATCTAATTGTGACTATGGTGGGCTACAAGCCTTTTGAAAAGGTAATAGATATTGAGCCAGCTGACGTAAAGGAACATAAAATATACCTGGAACCTACAGTTCTCCAATTAGGCGCCGTTGTCGTCACAGGAACCGGCACACAGAAACTCTATGAAGATATGCCTGTGCGCACAATGGTTGTGCCGCGCATGGAAATCGAACGAAAACAGGCCGTTAACTTAGCTGAAGCGCTTTCGATGCAAACCGGTGTTCGAGTTGAAAACGATTGTAACAATTGCAATTTCACGCAGTTGAGAATACACGGGCTGGACGGCAAGTATTCGCAGATTTTGGTCGATGGGGATCCTGTCGTCAGCAGTCTTGCCGGCGTCTATGGACTGGAGCATTTCCCGGAGGAGATGATCGAACAAATCGAAATTGTCAAAGGCGGCGGAAGCGCTCTTTATGGCGGAGGCGCGGTAGGCGGGACGGTTAATTTGATCACAAGGCGTCCTCGTATTCAGAGTGTGAAAATCAGTTATTTAGGCAATTCGATCGAAAACGCCGGCGACAACGTTATAAGCGCCGTTGTGCAAATGGTCGGCAAGGAGCGTAAAAAGGGAGCTTATATTTTCGGCTCGGTCAGGCAGCGGAATCCTTATGATCGAAACAACGATGGTTTCAGCGAATTGGGTCTCATGAAAAATAATTCGATAGGATTTAACTATTACCATGAGCCTATTGACGCCGGCGAGATCAGCGCTCATTTTCATCACATCCGCGAAACGAGGCGCGGCGGCAATAATTTTGAGCGCCCGGTGCATGAGGCTGAAATTGCCGAAGCGGTGGAACATGACCGCTGGGGCGGAGCCGTCAGATGGGTACACAAGCCTGATCTGAAATTTGATTATCGTTTTTACTATTCATTCGCCCTCCAAACCCGCGATTCTTACTATGGCGGTTTAGGCGGATACAACGGGCAGGATTCGCTGGAAGCGCTTCAATACTACGGCAAAACTAAAAATCCGCTGCACGTTTCCGGCTTGCAGGCGAATTATCAATACGGCAGGCATCTGATTTCCGCCGGATTGGAATATTCAAACGATAAAATCAATGATAAATCGACTGCGGATCCCGATTACTACATCGATGACGCCTATACAAATTTCGGTCTTTATCTTCAGGATGATATACACTTCGGAAGCCGCGAACAGCTCGTAATGATCATTGGCGCCAGGCTCGACAAACATTCCGAAATATCCGATCCGGTTATCAGCCCGCGTTTAACCGGCAGATATAAAATCGACGGCAATTTGAATCTGAGAAGTTCGTTCAGCTCAGGTTTTAAAGCTCCCCAAACATTCGACGAAGACCTGCATCTTTGCGGACTCGAGGGAGACCAGCGCGTGGTTCGCAACAGCGAGGATCTTGATCCGGAAAACAGCTACTCTATCAGCGGCGGTTTCGAATATCAGGGCAGTTCGACCGCTATGCCATTTGTTGTGGATATATCCGCTTTTCATACGAAGCTCTTGGAAGTGTTTACCGAAAACTACGTGGGCATTATCAACGGTCTCGAAGTTTGGGAGAGAACCAACGGCGGCGGCGCGCACGTAAACGGCGTAGAGATCGACGTAGCGGCGCGTCCCTTCAGATCGCTGGAGTTAAAAACCGGTTGGACTTACAAACAGAGCGAGTATGCGGAGGAGTTGGAGGATTTCGAAACGAAAAACTTCCTCAGAACGCCGGACGTTTATGGCAATTTAAGCGTTAACTATGACCTTACGGCGGATATTAACGTTTTCACCGCCTTAAAATTCACCGGTTCCGCCGACGTCCCGCATGAAAAGGTTGTAGAAGGACAGAAAGATCCCGAGTTAGTCCTTGAGGAAAGCGATTCGTTTACCGAAATTGATTTCGGAATTTCATACCGTTTGACCTTTTCCGAACGCCTGAATTCGTATTCAAAGATAAATATCGGCGTGAAAAACGTTTTCGACGCCTACCAGTCCGATTTAGACTACGGTGCAGACCGGGATCCCGCTTATGTTTATGGACCCAGCTTGCCGCGAACATATTATGCCGGATTCGAAGTTTCTTTTTAAAGACGTTTTTAGTAAGGATATCCAAGTGTAATTAGTCTCCTGAGTAAATGCTTTAGCGAGTTATTCTCATTCCCACGCGGGAGCGTGGGAATGAGTTTGTAATGTGTACACTATTTATTACACATGGTAATATATTTTAAGTATTAGCGCTATTTCATCTCCAAATATCAGTCTGAAAACAAGTCAACAATCCTGCAAATCCTGTTAATCCTTGTTAAACTTCTTCTGAACGACGCCGATAATATTTCCATCCGGATCGAATACTGACGCTAAAACGTCCCCCCACGCCTTTCTGACCGGCGCATAACGTTTGACTGCTCCAAGTTCGATCATTTTCTGAAGATCGTCTGAATATCATCGACCTCGAACCCTAAAGTTACGCCGCAATTGGACTTTCGATCACAGTTCTCGATACTGTCGAATCCGAAATAGATCGAACCAAGCAGGCAGCCGAGGCGTCCCGGAGCTTCTTCCCAGGATTGGATATTGAAGACTTCGGAGTAAAAGAACGCTAACTCTTTCATTCGGTTTGTATAAATAATTACGGCGCTTAGCATTGATTTCCCTAAGATTTGATGCGTTTACTAAATAACCCTATTTTTTCTCCAGCAACACTCTCACGTCCCCTTTACGCATAGTAATCCCCTTATCGTCCAAATAAGTCAAAACCGGCGTGGTAAACTTCCGGCTCGAATCGATTAACTCGCGGAATTCGAAGAACTTCATTTCTTCGTGGTCTTCGAAAAATTTATAGACCACCACTTTCGCCTTTTCAATCGCCTCCCGGTGGTAAAATATCGGCTTGGCTTCGGGAGTATAGAGCTTCAGCAGCGTTCCCAGTTCGACCATGCCGGTCAGGATCGGTTCGATCTCTTTTTGGATTTCATTAAGTTCCTTGGCGGTTTCTTCTATCGACGGCGGTTTGAACAGGTTTTCCAAGAACAATCGTTCGATTTGGTCGCGCAGTTTTTTCTGGCTGTCCGAGAACTCGATTTTGAAATCCGCCTTTTGGACGAATTCGCCCGACACGCGGATTTGATCCTCATCGACCAGACGCTCAAGGACAAATTCGAGAACGCCGTTCGCCGCCGTTTTCATCAGGCTCGATTTAATGTCGCTGCGGCGTGCGCCCTTCAGGCTGGGATTGTTTTTATGGAAATCTTCGATGAAATCGAGTACGCCGCTGCGAAGCGTAACGAAACGCTCCGTCAGGATTACGAACCATTTAGGCGACGGCTGGATGACCTGCAGTTCGTCGTCGCGGCGCATGGCTGAAATAATATCGACCGTATCGGACAGCGTGAAAGCCGTTTCTTTGGAGATTGCGCCGGCGTCCGCGGCGTATTCCGGAATTTTCGCTAAATACTGGCGGATGATCTCGCGCGGTTCGGCTGATTCGAGACGTTTCAACCGCTCGATTTCCTGCTTATCCGCCGTGCGCATTTTCTTCGGATGCGTTTCGAGGATAACGCCGCCGCCCAACACGCGCCCTCCGGAAAAGCTGCGGATTACGAACCGGTCGCCGACGTCCGCCATCGCCTGCGATTCAAGCCGGAATTGTATCAGCGCCGACTCGCCGGGTTGAATCGGTCTGTCTTCCAACAGCGTGATCCTGCCGATGATTTCGGAACTGCCCAGATGCAGCCGGATGCGCAGCCGGTTTTCCGCCGGTTTTTTCGCAGTTGAAAGATACAGCAGCCGCGCGTTGAGCATGAAAGTGGGACGGTAATGTTCGGGGGTCGCCAACAGGTCGCCGCGTTTGACTTCGTCCTTGTCTATTCCCGGCAGGTTGAGCGCCGCGCGTTCACCAATTGAACATGCCGGGACAGCGTTTTTATGAACCTGAATCTGCTTAATCCGGGCGCTCTTCCCGGCGGGCAGAATTTCCGCGCGGTCGTTGACTTTAGCCCCGCCCGACAAAACCGTTCCCGCGACGACCGTCCCCGATCCTTTGATCGTAAACGCCCGGTCGAGCCACATGCGGAACAAGCCTCGATCTTTCCGTGACGGAACTTCGGCTATCAGCGCGTTCAGCGACTCCTTCAAATCTTCGAACCCCTCCCCCGAACGGTTGGAAACCGGCAGAATCGGGGCGTTTTCCAAAAAGGTATTTTCCGTCAATTCGCGGATTTCTTCCTGCACCAATTCTCGCCATTCTTCATCGACGAGATCGATTTTCGTCAGCGCGATAATGCCCTTCTGGACGCCCATCAACTGCAAAATCTCGAAATGCTCCACAGTCTGCGGCATAATACCGTCATCGGCGGCGATAACCAGTATTGCGCCATCGACTCCCGACGCTCCGGCTAACATCGTTTTCAAGAACTTCTCATGCCCCGGCACGTCGATAAAAGTAACGTCGTCCCCATAGAACACAAATCCCAGTTCGATAGTCATCTCCCGTTCCATCTCTTCCCGCAGCACGTCCGGATGCTGTCCTGTAAGCCGTTCGATCATGGACGACTTGCCGTGGTCGATATGCCCGGCGGTGCAGATTACAGTATGTTTTTTGGGCATGAAGCGCTCCAGTTAGATTAGCAGTTTGATTATAAATAATATCGAGCTCGGGTTAATATCAAGCAAAAAAGGAATTTTATACCGGATCGGCAGATTGCGTCCTTTTAATCCGCCTTTACTTACTCAAAACCATTTTCTGAATGCGCTTTGTTCTATCAGCCTCCAAAACCGCAAAATACAACCCCGCCGGCGCATCCGATCCATCCCACGAAAACGCATGCCCCCCTTCCAACATGACGTCACCACAACATTCCAACATTTCCCGCCCATGAACGTCATAAACCCGCAGCGAAACATTTTGAGCGTAGGGCAGATAGAATTTCAAACTAACCACCGCATTAAACGGATTAGGCGCAGGAG
>CAZWOY010000221.1:0-6785 GCA_964635255.1 uncultured bacterium | reverse complement strand
CCTCATCAAGCGGATTCCGTGAGATGGCGACTATTTTATGCACATAGTAGTAGTAATAGAGAGTTTAAATACTGCATACTAAGCCGATCTAAATTGCTAAGTTGCTGTTTGTTAACTATTTATAATATGCAAGATTGAAAGTTTCTGAAAGTATTTCATAAATCGTTTGTATTTGGGAATAATTTTTATTATCATGTAAACTATGAAGATTTTCATTCCGGGGAAGGTGATCGGAGAGTCGGGAATCTAAGCGCGGTTTTCCAGATAATACATTTCTCATTCCGGACATAAAGACAATCCAGCGCCATCGCCCGGATTTTGCAGGATATAAGGTTTAACCGCGCCCTAATGCGGCCATGCCTGCGCTTTCTATCACAGAGCTTCTTAAATAATTTCTAAAGCGCAAGTTGAAACTCAATGAGAGATTTGCAGGAAAGCAAAAAAACTGATTTATAAGAGGGTTTATTTAGACGAGGAGAGGCTGTTAAGCCTGTGTTGAGTGATGCGATGGCTAAAGATTTTAACTGATATTTCTACGGAAATCCTCTGCAGCCCGGATTCCGCGAATCCGGGGTTAAAAAGACGAATTTACTGTCGTTATGCAAACTAACGAGGAAGGAATGGCAGTAAAAGTACTTGAGGATGATTGTGCTTGGAATGCGTATTATATGGACAATGAACCTTGGATTTTATTTCCGATTGAACAAGATAATCCAGAAGAGTACGAAGGAGCAACTATACACACTTTTACAGTTCGATGGGGTAATTGGGATTAACTTTAGTTTCAGTAAAACAGGTCTCTGATTTTAAATCAGAGACCTTTCATTGTTGGAGGACTTTAAGGATGAGAAAAGTTGTTTTAGTTTTATCAATTCTTTTTTTGAATGCATATTCACAACCACTCCCCCAATGGTTCAGAATGTACGATACGGGACAGGTCGAACATTTGACGGATGTTTACGCCGTCTTTGGCGGAGGTTATGCCGCCTGCGGCTACACTGCAGTAGTAGGTCCAAGGAATCCTCGAGAACCGATGGATATCTGGGTTTTACGAATCGACGACGATGGCGATATAATCTGGTCAAATAGTTATGGCGATGACCAAATCGCCGAGGGATCGTGCAGTCTCATCGAGACGGATGATGGCGGTTTTTTAATTGGCGGCTATAATATTGCGCATGATTATGAAACGGAATTATTGGCTTTGCTGATCGATGGTGAAGGTGATGAAATATGGCTTCGTAATTATGGAAGCGGATCTTGTTCAGCAGTCATCGAATTAAAAAGCGGCGAGTTCGTTTTATGCGGTCTTGCTTATGAACCGCAAACCGGTGGTCGCGTCTTATGCATCAATGAAGAAGGTGAAGAATTGTGGGATTTGTTAGTGTCAGCGCCCCACAACAGTTGTTTTAAATCAATGCGGGAAACTGAGGGCGGAATTATTTTAGCAGGATATTGGGTTATTCAAGGAGCGCCTCGAGAGATTTGGATTGCAAAAGTGAACTTCGATGGTGAATTGCTCTGGGAAAGAAGGCTTGATCAATTTGGAACATTTCAGAATTGTTATTCTATGGTTAGCTGCCATGGGGACGGATTCTTGCTCGGGGGAAATCTATATGCCGATGGAGAATCAGGTTTCCTGCTCGTAAAAATAAATGGGGATGGCGAAGTTATCTGGTCGCGCAGTTATCGGTTCGAAAGCAGGGAGAGGATAGTTGGACATAGTTGCATGCAAATGGTAAAATTCAGGGACGCTGGATATGCTATGGCAGGTTCATTCAGAACAGATGAAACACTTGTTCCTGCAGCAATAATGGTGTGAGAAAACGAGGAGGAAATTTGGCGCGCGCAGTACCATTTTGAAGAGCAAGATGATTTTGGATCACATAATCAATTTTTTGCCGGCGTTTGCAGTCATGACAATTCGATTATTGCGGGCGGCGATATAGAATCAACTCAACATAATCCAATGCGAAACGGTTTTCTGATGATGCTCGAACCGTGGTTTGAGGAACCGGTTTTGTTTGGATATACGCCTGAAGATACCACTCTAAATGTTCTGTTAGGAGACAGCCTTAATTTCTCGGTTCAAGTCCGAGATCAACAAGGAGACGATATTTTCTATTTATGGACGATGCAAGAGGATACTCTTTCCGAAGATTCTACGGCAACTGCTCATTTCGAAGAATTAGGGCAATTCGAGGTTCATTGCTCGGTAACCGATTGCACCAATACGGTCGGAATTACCTGGCACGTCGATGTTCGGGAATGGGTGCTGGAGTCGTTTTTTCCCGACAGTTTATTTCTCTCGGTACGAAGAAACAACGAAGTCACTTTCGGATCGGAAGTCAGAACAGTGGAAGATTACGATTTGAATTACTCTTGGTCGCATATCGATCGCAACGGCCGCCGTGAATACCAGGGCGATAACGACTCATTAACCTACCGCTTCGAAACAACCGGCGCCCAGTCCATCGTATGCGTTATCGGCAATGGAGGAAACAACGAGCGGATCGTATGGGAAATCGCGGTCAATTCGGTCGTCTGGTGGTGGTGGCCTCATGAGCTTGAGTTCCGGGCGCCGGTGGATACGACCGTCGATTTCTCGATCTTTCCGTTTAATGAGGAATCCGACTCGCTCGAATGCCTCTGGACCATTGACGGCGAGGAATTGGACTTTGGGAACGATATTGATATTTTGTTCAATGAGACTGGGATGCACGAGGTTGTCGCTTATGTGACCGAAGGGGTGGAAGCGGATACGGTTCGGTGGAGGGTGGAGGTTTATGATGCGGAACGAACAGCAGATTTCGCGGATATGGCAGATTTGCCTTCAGAACCTATGCTGTATGCTCCCGCGCCTAATCCGTTTAATGCCCGTACGTCAGTTCGGTTCTATTTGCCGAAGCAAGAATCTGTTCAGATCGATCTAATAAACTCGATCGGCAGAGTCGTTCGAAAACTGGAAAATCGGAAACATCGAAGCGGCTTTCATTCAATCGCTATCGAGATGACCGATTTAGCAAGCGGTGTTTACTTTATCAGGATGAAAACCAGGCTTTATCAAAACACAGTTAAAGCGGTTTTCATCCGTTAATCGGAAAGACGGTTTCTCATGAAGCGTTTATGGATTTTTTTACTTTTTATATGTTCTGTTGTTTATGCAGAACCTATTATCGAGTGGACCCGCACTTATGACAATGCGCGGGGGCAGGATCAGTTTTCAGCCCTGCTGACCGACGCAGATGGCGAAAAAATCTGGTGGCGCACTTATGGCAAAGGTATATGCCATGCGCTAATCGAATTGAAGAGCGCTGAATATCCAACCGGATTGTATTTCGGAGTTTTAACAGCGGGAGATAAAACCTATATTCGGAAGATAACGCTTGTGAGGTAGAATCTTGGAAATAAACATGTCCGCGCAGGAAAGCCTGCTTAACAAAGACTTTCCTGCGCGGATAAAAACGCATGGGACAAACTGCGCTCTCATGCCGTAGTATTACTATCGAATCAAAGCCATCTTAACCGTCTTCGATCCCTGATCCGTTTTCAGTCTTGCAAAGTAAACGCCGCTCGACAATCCTGCCGCTCTGTACGTGTAAGTATGCCTTCCCGCCGTGAGATCGGGCATAAATTCGACTGCCGCCGCACGTCCGCTTGCGTCGTAGATCGTTAAACTGACGTCGGATTTAACGCCGATGGCGAACCTGAGCCGAACCGAGCTGTTGAACGGATTGGGATAGGGTTGCTCTAAGCTGAATTCAACCGGCGTCGATCGATTTTCTTTTATCTCCATAACCGCAAAACCATCGCGCTCATAAATTCCATCGCCTTGCAGCCATGCCGGTTCGATTTCCATTTCGGTAGAGCCGTTCCATAGCTTAAAAATTAACTCATCGCCCTCTATTGCGCCATCGATTTCAGGCGTCGAAATATCGTCGCCCCAGATTGCCGCGCCGTTCATCCCATTTTGACTGAGTACAACCGCGCCTGCGCAAAGGCCATCCTGATTAAAAACGCCTAATTCGCCGCCCTTCATGTTTTTCGGAACGCCGGAGATTAGCAAACTCATGTTAGCGCCGGTTAATGCAACCGATTGAAAATGAACGGGCGTTGGGCGTAAATTTCGCTCTGGCTGAGACGCCATTACATCATCTATGCCCCAAACAAAATCGACTTCATCTTCCATTTTAACCTGATAGGCCTTTCCTGGCTCCGGAGGATCCATATTGTTAAAATCGTTCCAAACTGGCGCGTAGAAGTTGCCCAGGTAGTCTTTTGCGATTATAAGCCGGTCTCTTATGTTTGCGAATGCATTTAACACCGGTACAGGCTGTTCAGGATAAAACGGCGCTATCGACCATCCTTCCTCAAGAGGTATCGGCGTATCGCTATCGATTTGCTGCCCTAATACCTCATAGTCATTGTCCTCACTCATTTTAACGAGATATCCTTCGTTAATTTCAAAGGACTCTATCATGCTAAATCCATATTCAAGCGCCCAGAAGTCTCCAGCCTGATTTTTCATCATCAGCAGAGTTCCGTTCATAAGCTGCCGGTCGAAAATATCGTCGAGAACATGGGACGCCGGATCCACATTATAGGAAATGAGACTCCATCCTTCGACATATTCGCCTGCCAGACCGTCAAAGAATCCATTCTCAGGTCCAAATGCTACGTGGGATAGATGAGTGAGGTGAATTTGGAACCAGGGATTTCCTTGAATTTGGACATGCAGGTCTCGAATTCCGCGATGCCGCCAAATTCCACCCCAAAGAGCGGCTCCTAAACGATCATAATCAAGATGCAAAGATTCCATCATTGCCCAGAATTCTTCATCCAACGGAACGGTAACTTCCATAGTTTTGCTATTCTGGAAATAATAATGATCATCATCGTTTAGCTGCGAGGAATCGGGTCCTTCTTCCCAGATTTGATAATCCTGATACGCCCATAGTAATTCATCCAATCGGACGTGCGGGCTGTAAATGCCTACGAGCTCTACCGGCTCTTCACCGCCTAACGGACCTGATAGGATTAAATTGCTCAGGACAAGATGGAGCTCGACGTCCTCGCTTAATGCGCCGGTTTCGATTTTTACTTCCGTGCCTTCGAATGCATCCATATAGACTTGGAAACTCTCGCCTAAGCCATAGTCGATTATATTATAATCAGGAATAACATATACTTCTCCCTCGGCAACTCTTTCTCCCTGCACTGAAATCTGAATCGGATCGATTAATCCGACGCCGGGAACATAAGGTTGGAAAAACAGATAATAACGAATGTAATACTGTTCCGGTTCGCCGCCATCATCTGTTTTTACGAGGTAAACATCCTGAGTGCGCCTTTGTTCTGAACCGATGTATCCGGCAAGCGTGAAACCGCCGTCCTCATTTTGAATCAGAGAATGGCAAACCTCATCGTCTTCTTCGCTGCCGTAGGCTGCATGAACCGGATTTTCGCCATCGGCGTCGATAATCACGAGAAAGAAATCGTTTTCGCCTGCGCCGAATGAATCGGTATAACCGCCGATAGCATATCCGCCGTCTTCGGTTTCAATAATTGAATAGGCAATTTCCTGCCGGCCGCCCCCGAAGGTCTCGTCCCAAAGCAATTCGCCATCCGGATCTACTTTTGCAACATAGGCGTCATAGCGTCCTGCGCCGAAAGAATAAGTCCCGCCGGTTAAGATGTAATTGCCGTCGCTGTCGATTATCATCGCTGTACATTTATCGTAACTGCCGCCGCCGTAGGACTCTTCCCACTCGATATCGCCGTTTTCGTCGAGCTTCAGCAGGTAAAAGTCGGCTCTGCCCGCTCCCATCGAACGAGTTGTGCCGCCGATGATAAAACCGCCGTCCTCCGTTTGATAAATAGAACGGCAAACATCCTGCTGGCGGCCGCCGTATTGATCAGACCATTCTTCATTGCCTTCCTCATCGACTTTAACGATAAGTATATTTGTCCCAGGCTGGCCGGGGACTACAGTATTGCCGCCAAGAATAAATCCGCCGTCATCGGTGGGGGAAACGGCGAGACAAGAATCCCGGTTCTCCGTTCCATAAGTATGCTGCCAAATAACTTCACCATTTTCATCCACTTTTACAAGGTAAAAGTCAAGGTTTTCGTCTCCGAACGAATTCGAATAGCCTGCTAAGATATAACCTTCGTTATCGATGGTTAACAGCATTTGGCAGACGTCAGCTTGATCGCCCCCGTAGGTTTGCTCCCAGACGGCGTCTCCATTTTGGTCTGTTTTGACTAAATACATATCGCTTCCACCGGCTCCGGCAGAAAATGTATAACCGCCCAATAAAAAGCCGTTAGCCACCGGTACAACCGAATAGCAAAGATCGTTGTTTCCCCCTCCATGCGTTGTCTCAAAAACAGCATCCGGTTGAGCTGCTAAGTATAGTGGGAGAAAAAACAGAATTATTATTGCGATTCTGCGAAACATAATGGTCTCCATTAGTTGTTTTTAAACAGCAAGAAACTGAAAATTCCCAAGCAGCGAATTGTCCAGGATGCAGTATTTCAATGGGAATCGTATATTTAAGCACCTGAAAAAATATACCTTACGTTCTATCGTTCGCTTGGATAAAGTAGTATATTCAATCTACGAAAGCGATGTCTTAAATCACAATCTATCTATATTTGTGATTATTGAGCTAACTGTAAAATATTACATTACTGGGAAAATAAAAAATTCCATCGGTAGGGCAGGCGTCCATACGCGCTTAATTAAGGACATTTCTATCACCTTATTAATAAGTATGATAGAC
>CAZWOY010000220.1:0-6825 GCA_964635255.1 uncultured bacterium | reverse complement strand
TGTATCCCCCCTTCAGATAGAAGGGGGGAGATTAAGCGGTCTATTTTCCCAATAATAACACAAAACTTGCGATTCCTTGCAAAAAAGAGAACTTGGCGTAAATTTTAGAGTATAACAAATAGAAAAAACATGGATTTATTCAAACAATTCTTATCAGAAAACCGGATTTTACAGAATCTCGAATCGGATGCGACAGTTATAGTCGCCGTATCGGGAGGCTGCGATTCAATTGCACTGCTCCACCTTTTCAACCGTTTTTCCGACGCGCATAAGGCAATTAATTTAGTAGCCGCGCATTTCAACCACCGGTTAAGACCTGAAGCCGAAGACGAACAGCAGTTTGTCGGCGATTTCTGTTCAAAACTCGGCGTCGAGCTATTTATCGGATCTGAAAGCGTCGCTGAAATTGCGAAGCGAACGAAACGTTCGGAACATGATATTGGACGCGAATTAAGATACGATTTTCTCATCGAAACAGCCGCGAGAATTGAAAAGAAACTGAAATGTGAAAACAAATCCCGGAACAAAAACGACTTGCCGGTCATAGCCACCGCCCATCACAAAGACGATCAGATCGAGACGATTTTGATGAGGCTGTTTATGGGCGGCGGCCTTGAAGGATTGTCCGGAATAAAAGCGGACAAGCTTTGGGAGACCAGTCCTCCGGTTCGAGTGGCGCGTCCTCTATTGACTTTCAGGAAGAAACAACTGATAGAATATTGCCTGCGGCGCAATCTTAATTATATGCAGGATCTGAGTAACTTTGACCTGAAGTATCCAAGAAACGCCATCCGCCATAAAATCATACCGCAGATTGAGGAATTTTTAGGCGCAAAGGCGTTTGACGGTATCGAACGAAGCGTAGAACATATCAGGAATGCGCATGAATATATAATGGTTCAAACGGAAATTGCATTCAATAATACGACGCTGCATAAGAAAGAAAACGAGATAGTCCTTGATTACCAAAAATTTCATTCGTATCTTGTTAGTCTGAGATATAATATAATTCTCAAGTCAATATACCTTATTAATAATAGAACGGTTAGGATTTCTTTTCAGAAGCTCAAAGAAGCCGTTGAGCATTTAGCGAGCAGAAAATACGGCATAATTGAGCTTGGTTTCGGTTTTTTTATTTCCGCGATAAAACAATCGATCTGGATTTATAGAATTCCCGCTCCCGTGCCGGATATGAATATATCTCAACCGGGAATATATAAAATTGTCGATTGGGGAACTTTGACAATAGAAATTGTCAAAGCGGAAATGTGCAGCATTCCCCCTGATAAAAATAGTCTTTATGTAAATTATGATTTGTGGAAAGAAAGTGAAATAAGGCTTGAAGCCGCAAAAACAGGCGATTCGTTTCAACCTTACGGGATGAAGGGAAGGAAGCTGATTTCGGATTTCCTGAATGAAATGGGAATACCGATCCACCGCCGCTCGTACCCGGTAATAAAAAAAGGCGGCGAAATCATGGCTGTTCCGCCCTTCCGAATTGCCGACAGATTTAAACTGACCGATGATGCGAAATATGCAGTTGTGATGAAGTGGAGAGAAGATGGTGGATGATTTTCAAGGCAGTTTTTTCCGTCGAGGATAATACCGGACAGGTACATCTGACGAGAAGCAAAAGCGAATTACAGTCGGATGAATCCGAGAAAAGACTGCAGATTATGTTCTTAGACATAGGATTTTGGTTAACACTTAGGAAAAAGATGGCAGAAAACAACCCTCCAAACAAAAAAAACGACCAGAACGGAGGGAAGCGTCCAGACCAAAAGAAACCGAATAACAACGACAAGTTCGAGTGGCGCAAGGCGGCGCGTACTTTAACCATGTGGATTTTGATTGTGATTGTTGCCTGGATTTTATTCAGCCGGCTGAATCTTACCGAACAGCCTGAGATTGAGAAATCCTACTCGCAATATCAAAAGCTGCTCGAAAATGGACAGATCGACGCTGCCGAAATTATCGACCGTGAATTTCACGGCAGGCTAAAAGACGGTACAGGGATCGTAACAACGCTGCCATTCATCAATAAAGAGATGTTGGCGGAGTGGGATAGCTTAAAAATCGATTATCAATTCAGAGAAAAATCCGTAAGTTGGGTGCAGGTTCTGATAACCAACATCCTCCCATGGGTGATAATCATCGGAATATGGTTATACATCATGCGCAGGATGCAGGGCGGCGGACCCAAAGGCATATTTTCGTTCGGTAAATCACGCGCTAAACTGATGATGCAAAGCAAAACCCGCATCACTTTTTCAGATGTAGCCGGCTGTGAAGAGGCTAAAGAAGAGCTGCGTGAAGTAATCGATTTTCTGCGCGATCCTAAGAAATTTTCCCGTCTTGGCGGAAGAATACCGAAAGGAGCGCTCCTTTTAGGGCCTCCCGGAACCGGAAAGACTTTGCTCGCCCGTGCAATTGCAGGCGAAGCCGGGGTTCCGTTTTTTTCAATGTCCGGAGCTGATTTCGTGGAAATGTTTGTCGGCGTCGGCGCATCTCGCGTACGCGATCTCTTTGAACAAGGGAAGAAGAATGCGCCCTGCATCATTTTTATCGACGAAATCGACGCCGTTGGGCGTCATCGGGGCGCCGGGCTTGGGGGTGGACATGACGAACGCGAGCAGACTTTGAACCAATTATTGGTTGAGATGGACGGATTTGAATCGAATGAAGGCGTAATTCTTATCGCCGCCACAAACCGTCCCGACGTCCTTGATCCGGCGTTGACCCGTCCGGGCAGATTCGACAGGCAAATTATCGTCGATCGCCCCGACGTACGCGGACGGGATGGGATTCTCAAAGTTCATACTCGCAAACTTCCGCTGGCGCCGGACGTCAGGCTTGACGTTCTGGCTAAGGGAACTCCCGGACTGTCGGGAGCCGATCTGTCGAATCTTGTCAATGAAGCGGCTCTATTGGCTGCGCGAAGGAATGTTTCCATGGTTTACATGGAGGATATGGAAAACGCCAAGGACAAAGTTATGATGGGCGCTGAACGAAAAAGCATGCTGATCTCGAATGAAGAGAAAAAGCAAACCGCCTATCACGAAGCCGGTCACGTATTGGTCGCAAAATTAACGCCCGGTACGGATCCTGTCCATAAGGTAACCATCATTCCGCGCGGCAGAGCTTTGGGTGTGACGCATTACCTCCCGCTTGACGAACGACACAATTATTCCCGTTCTTACTTAAAGCAGAACCTCGTTCATCTTTTGGGCGGCAGAGCCGCTGAAAAGATTATTTTTAACGAGCTTTCCACCGGAGCGGGAAACGACATCCAGCGCGCTACAGAAATCGCGCGCAAAATGGTTTGCGAATGGGGCATGTCCGAAAAACTCGGACCAGTCTCACTCGGCAATCAGAACGATGAAGTTTTTCTCGGCAGAGACTACCATCAGCAGCGAAACTACAGCGAGAAAACCGCTCAGGAGATCGATTCTGAAATTCAGAAAATCGTCTCCTCTGCAGAACAACGCGCTGAAAAACTTTTGAGAGAAAATCTCCCAAAACTTCATGCAATTTCCGAATCTTTATTAGAACGGGAGATCCTCGATGGCAGCGAGATCGACGTTCTTATCAAAGGCGGGAAATTAACTCCGCTAAAACAGAAGAAAGCCATTAAGCAGGCTCAGGAAAAGGAAAGAAAAGCAAAAACGACGGCAGATAAGAGTTCTTCCAGACGCCGGAAACCCTCGGGATCGGAGGCGCAACAACCGCGGGCGGCGCGAAAATCTGTAAAAAAAGATCCAAAATCTTCATCTGGCAGTGAATCCAGAAAAAGGGCATTGCGCGAAAACGGCGTCGTGAGCAGCCGGGATCCCGGCAATCGCCGTCCCAGCCAGCGTGAATTGGCAAAAATGGATGTAAAAGAGAGTGCGGAAAAGAGCGAAGAAGGCAAAGATGATGGCAGAAAAACGCCTTCCCGCAGACCGCGAAGAACTCCTGCACGCAGACGCCCAGTTCAAAAAAGAGCGAAAGAGACTCAATCTTCGGGAACAAAGAGGCGTACTGCCAGAAGCTCTTCAAGCAGCCGGAAACCGCCTGAAGACAAAAAAAGCGGAGCTGCGCAAAAAGATTCCGATTCCTCAAAGGATCAGAAAGATCGCGGGGAGAGCAAGGAGATCGATTTCTGATGGCGGTCGATCAGGATAAGATTCTGACTGCCGTGAGAATGCTGCTGGAAGCTATCGGCGAGGACCCGGACCGGGAAGGGCTGCAACGCACTCCCGACCGGGTCGCCCGAATGTATGCCGATATTTTCTCCGGCGTTGGGATCGATCCGAGTGAGGAAGTTTCGCTGTTTACCAGCGAAAATCACGACGAGATGATCGTCGTAAAGGATATTCCGTTTTATTCGATGTGCGAGCACCATCTGCTGCCGTTCTGGGGACATGTTTCGATTGCTTATATCCCCGGTAACAATAAGGTTACCGGTTTTTCAAGTCTTGTCCGCCTGGTGGACGCAGTAGCAAAGCGTCCTCAACTGCAGGAACGAATGACGACCGAATTAGCCGATGCGCTGGTTAACCGGCTGAAATGCTCCGGTGTTATGGTCGTCATTAAAGCCCGTCATTTATGCATCTCCATGCAGGGAGTAAAACGCGAAAATACCGAGACAATTACTTCGGCTCAACGAGGATATCTGCGAAAACAGATAACGCGAATCGAAGCGTTAGAACTATTTAACGGATGATTCACGACTACATAGAATACCTGTCAGGATGGATCCCGCTTGGAATCTGGCTGCCCATTCTGACGGGCGTTTTTCTCTCCTTTACACTATGGGTGATCTGGGCGGGCACGGGATTCTGGAAATGGAAAAAATTCTGGAAATTCCTGTTCCGAATATGGTTTTTTATTTTCCTGATATACGTCGGAGTCTGGTTTATAAAGCCGTCCCCGCCCATACCTGAACGAATTGTCCTCTACACAGCCCCTGTAGAAAATCCGCAAAATTCATGGATGCAGCGTGGAATTTATGAAACATTGAAAGAGCGGATTTCGATTTCATCCAATCCGTTTGTTCTGCTTACTCAGGAATATATTCCGATATTGAAGAACGATTTCGATTCAGAACAGGATTTGTATGAAACGGCGGAAAAACTAAATGCGCTTTGGATAATATCCATTAAAAGCGGGAAAGATAAATCTCCCGGCTGTGTTGTAAACGTCTCTGAAAGATCGGGGGATAGTTTCCTGCAGGAATCGAAATTTGAATGCCAGCCGGACGGTTTTCTTAGAAACCTCAAAACAGTCGCCGATAAAACGGCGGGAACGCTGGGCGAGAATCACATTTCTACCTGGTGGCCGTCTATACCGGCGCTGGTTTCCGACAGTATAGTAATCGAGTATTTTCAAGCGCTGGAATCGGCGAGCGAACAAAATTCGGATAGTCTTCTAGCCCGGTTTAAGGAAATTCGCGAGCGATACCCGAACTGGTCGTCGCTGCATCGGGAAATAGCCGTGATCTACGAACGCAAACAAGGCGGTTATTTTGGGAACGAAATACAGACGTCTTTGTTGAAATCGCTGGATATAGATCAGGACAATATAGAAAACCTGCTGCTTTTAGCGGAGTTTTTCCTTGACGACCGCGAGTGGGACAAAGCCGAATCCGCCCTGAGATTAGCGATGAATTTCGACATAAGCGAACCGCGGATTTTTTTTCTGCTGTCCCGGCTAAATGAAAACCGTCTCGAGGATACGCGGTATAAAACTGAAAAGGATGTACTGGAGCGAGTGCTGTATCTTGCGCCGGGATATGAAGCGGCAAGGCTTTCGCTTAAGGACTGGTTCATCGATATGCGTGAAAAACGCCCTGCGGCTCTGATCGTCGAAGACGGGCTGGAGATCGATCCTGAATCTATTTCCCTACTGTTAAGTTTATCGGCTTTGCAGCTTGAAATGAGCCGGCTTGAAGAAGCGTTCCGCACCTGCGACCGAATTCTTGAAATTCATCCGCATCATCCCGGAGCTTTGTATAATAAGGGCGTGGGTTCAATTTGGCAGGAGAAATACGAGCAGGCGATTGAATATCTGGAAGAATCATATCAACACGGCGGCACGGTAGATAATATTTATTATATTGGCATAGCCTATCAGAAAATGCATCAATTCGATAAAGCGATTGAATATTTCCAAAAACGTTTTTCTCTTTCAAAATCCTCCGACGATCAGGTTGCCGTTTCCTGCAGAAAGCGCATCGGCAGGATTCGAGCCTGGCTTGCCAAACAAGATAGTCTGAAGGAAAAGCAGCCGGAGAAATAAAATTAAGAAATCCTGTATCGGGAAAGCAGGGCGTTAGGCAAGAGTGTTCGACACAATTAGGGTGGAGCGTCGAATAGGTGTATTCGACATAATTAGAGTAAAACGTCGAACCGGAGTGTTCGAACTACTGCCTTGATCTTTTGGGAGGCGCCCAGAACCAGCTTAATACGACTAATATTCCGAATGCCGTGTAGCAAACTGCGAACGCCCATGCAGGCGCTTGATAGTATAACAGCTCATTTATCCAGTGAGATATAAAAGAACCGGAATACACTTCGCCGCCGACTTTTGAACGAAGCGCCATCTCCCAGACAGTTAGTGGGCAGATAACGCCCAGCCACGACTGTATGACAACAATTCCGATGCAGGCAAGATGGGCAATACGGAACCAGGGATTTAGAATCCATTTCCAGGAAAACAACTTACCCGCGAAGATCGATAACAATCCGGATATCACGAAGACGACAAAGAAAAAGTGAACGATTAAGATGGCGTCTGCCGCTAATAACGGGCGTTTGACACAAATTTCGCGATTTTGCCCAATTT
>CAZWOY010000219.1:0-6851 GCA_964635255.1 uncultured bacterium | reverse complement strand
AAAAGGAAATACTTAATAGTGAGTAAAATGGCTGACAAGTTTGTTTTCGTATGCCCGGGTCTGGCTCCGCAGTGGTCCTCAATGGGTATGGAACTCTACGATTCAGAACCGGTTTATCGAGAATCATTAGAGTTATGCGATAAGTTATTCGGCAAGTTTACCGGTTGGTCGATCCTCGAGGAGATAAAAAGAGAGCCGGCCGAATCCAAATTAAAGCACGGCAGGTATGCCGCTCCGTGCGTCGCGGCTGTGCAAATTGCGCTTTGTCAATTGCTGAAGGAAAAAGGTTTTGCGCCGTCGGCGGTTATCGGTCACAGCGGCGGCGAAATCGCAGCGGCTTATGTTGCTGGCGCGCTAAGTTTAGAGGACGCAATGCTGTTGCTCTATGGATATCATGAGTTGATGCTTAAAATCGAAGGACAAGGCTTACTGGCGCATATAGGTCTGGAATCGAAACAAGTAATGGATTTCATAAAAAAAGAAGGCTTCGACGCTGCGATTATCGGCGATAACAGCCCCAGATCATCGTTGATCGGCGGCGTTGAGGGGGATATAGTCGAAATTACCCGCAGGTTTATGGAAATGGACGTCTTCGCGCGGGAAATTTTCGCCGGCATTTCCTTTCATACCAGGTATGTGGCGCCGCATCAATCCATGCTGTATGATTTATTTAAAAGCATTGTCCCGCAGCAAACCGGCGTAAATATTTATTCTTCGGTTTTTGGGAAGAAAATAGAGTATGATTCCTTAGCGCCGTATTATTGGGTAATCGCTCCGCGCGAACCGATTTCTTTTCATCTTGCCGTTCGCGCAGCTATCGATGATGGAGGCCGCGATTTTCTTGAATTAAGTCCACACCCGATTATGGCAGGCTATATAGAGGAGATCTTCGACTCTGTAAATATTCCTGAACGCAGCGTCATTCCATCCCTGATCAGAGACAAAAGCGACCGAGAATGCTTCGATGCGTGCATCGATGAACTGAAGAAAACCCGCGACCGCAAAGATAAAAGCGCCAGGCAAATTTCTGCAAAACCTCAGCGGGAGCCAATTCCCGATGAAGATATCCTCCAAAGAATTATCGAAATCTCGCGAGAAATCCTGGACGATGAACAGATCGCTGAGGAGCAAATCCATCAAGGCTTTATCCAGATCGGATTCACCTCGCTGAATGCAATCGACCTGCAAAAACGGCTCGAAGCTGAGTTCGACGTTTCGCTGCCGGCGACGCTTATCTTCGATTACCCCAGCGTGCAGCAGGTTGCGCAGCTTGTCTCTGCCAAACTAAGCGGAACTGAAACCGGCGTCCCGATGGAAGATCGATATCCAGGCTTAGATGAAGAAGCCTGGCGCGAACCGATTGCGGTTATCGGGCTTTCCTGCCGGATGCCCGCAGGCGGCAACAGCCCCGAAGAATTCTGGACTTTCCTCATGAACAAAGGCGATTCCTGCTCTAAAGTACCGGAAGACCGGTTCGATATGTCGGAATATTACTCGCCCGATCCTGACGCTGAGGGGAAATCGATAACAGAATACGCTCATTTCCTTTCCGGTTTCGGTTTTTACGATTTCGATCCAGCATTTTTCGGTATCAGTCCTAAAGAAGCGATCTCACTCGATCCACAGCAAAGAATTCTCATCCAAACGGTATGGGAAGCTTTGGAGAATGCAGGAATGCCTCCGTCCAAACTCAAAGGCAAAAACGTCGCTTCCTATTTGGCTCAATGCGGTTCGGACAACCAGGGACGCCATATCTGGTCGTGGGATTTTAAGCAGATGGATATGTATTCGGCGACCAGTTCCTTCGCCAGCTCTGCCGGTGGAAGAGTTTCTTTCGTTTTTGACCTGAAAGGTCCCAATGTTTCGGTCGATACAGCTTGCTCCTCGACGCTTGTAGCGCTTCATGTTTCAGTAAAAGCGCTGCGCAGCCGCGAGTGCGAAATGGCGTTGACCTGCGCGGCTAATTTAATCTACCGCCCCAATATGTTCATAGCCTTCAGCAAATTGGGCGCGATGTCCCCCGATGGAAAATCCAAAGCGTTCGACGATTCTGCCGATGGATTCGGCAGAGGCGAAGGCGTTGGCGCCGTTGTGTTGAAACGTTTAAGCGACGCTTTACGGGACGGCGACAACATCCAAGCCGTAATTTATGGCACGGCGTTAAATCAGGACGGAACCAGCAGCAGCTTGACTGCGCCTCATGGACCCTCTCAGGAAGAAGTCATTCACAGAGCTCTCCGGGACGCTAATCTAAATACGAGCGACGTCGATTTCGTCGAATCGCATGGAACCGGCACAGAATTGGGAGACGCCGTTGAACTGATTGCATTGGACAACGCATTTAAGCAAGGTAGAGAAGGGAACCGAAAACTATACGTCGGATCCGTAAAATCGAACATCGGACATCTTGAAGGAGCCGCCGGTTTAGCGAGTATTGTCAAAACTGTTTTAGCGCTAAAACACGAAACGATTCCCGCTAACATCCATTTTCATACACCGAATTCGAAATTTGACTGGGAAAAAGGCTGCATCGAAGTTCCTACCGAACATATTACTTGGAACCGAAGCGAAAGAAAGCGAATTGCGGGCATGAGCGGTTACGGATTTTCCGGTACGAACGCCCATGCGATAATCGGCGAAGCGCCGCTTATCGAACGTAAAGCGAATGACGTCGATAGACCGCTGCATCTCCTTCCCATATCTGCTAAAGATTCAAAAGCTTTGGATGATCTCGCGTTTAAATACGCGCGCTTCTTCGAACGAGAACCGAAGCTTGATTTGGGCGACGTTTGTTTTACGGCGTCGGCTGGAAGAGATCATTTTAACCATCGCCTTTGCCTGACCGGAGCGACCATCGGAGAAGTCAAGGACAAACTCGATGAATACGTGGAAAAAGGAAAATCCAAAAAGGTCATGACCGGAAATGCAAAAGGCAAAATTCCGCCGATTGTGTTCCTCTATTCCGGGCAGGGTTCGCAGTATCCGGGGATGACAAAGGATTTGTACAATGCATATCAGCCCTACCGGGACGCTTTGGATAGAATTGACAAGCTATTCCAGCCCCATTTGAACGCTTCTCTGGTAGAAATATTCTTTAGTGAATCGGAAGATCGCGAGCTCGTTAACCGCACTGATTTCACTCAGCCTGCGATATTTGCTGTGCAGTGCGCTTTGACCGAAATGTTTCAATCATGGGGGATCAAGCCTGACGCAGTCGCCGGTCACAGCATCGGCGAGTACGCCGCGGCGATTACAGCCGGAATCATGTCTCTTGAAGACGCCGCCGAGTTGGTCGCCGCCCGGGGCCGGCTGATGCACGGCGCGCCGGGAAAAGGCGCGATGGGAGTCGTGTTTGCGGATGAAGAAGTAGTCCGAAAACACGTCGAACCTTATTCGGACAAAATCTCAGTCGCTGCGATCAACGCCCCCAAAACGATTACAATTTCAGGCGCAGAAGCGGAATTGCTTGAGATTCTGAAAGAATTTAAAGATATCGGAGTAAAATCTACCCAGCTTACGGTTTCGCATGCCTTTCATTCGCCGCTGATGGAGCCGATTTTGGACGAATTCAGACAGATCGCCGAAAAGGTCGAGTATTCCAATCCCAAAGTCCGGTTTATTTCCTGCCTGACCGGCATGGAAGAAACTGAGATATTTACCAGCGCCGGCTACTGGACGGATCATATCCGGCAGCCGGTGCTGTTCCAAGCCGGTTATCAAGCATTGGAATCCGCTGAATTCAGCCGCTTTTTAGAAATCGGAGCGAATACGACCTTAAGCGGTTTGGCTTCGCGCTGTTCCGAAAATCCTGATACGGTTATCCTGCCTGCGCTACGCAAGAAGGACGCCAACGATTGGATGACGCTGCTGAATAGCGTGGGTTCGCTTTACGCTAACGGTTTTAATCCTGACTGGGAAGCGTTCGATGCGCCTTTTTATCGCTATAAAATCGAACTTCCAACTTATGCCTTTCAGGGTAAGAGATACTGGACGCCTTATCGAACCAAACCGACCGAAGAGGAAATGGCAGGTTCATCGGTAATAGCGAATCGCAAGCAATTTCTGGGCGTGAAGCTGGCTTCGCCGGCTTTGGACGGAACAATTGTCTTCCAGAACCGATACTCGCCTAAAACGCATCAATTCCTTGAGGATCATGTCATCGGCGACCGTGAAATATTCCCCGGCGCCGGAATGATTTCGCTGTTCTTTTCAGCCATTAAGGCTGCGTATGGCGTTTGCTCCGGTTATTTCCGGGATTTCACGTTCCTAAACCTTATGAAATTCCAAAACGACCGTTCATTAGACGCGCAGGTGATCCTTAGAAAGAACGGCGGTGAAATTCATATTCAACTGGTGAGCGCCGATCCTGAGATTTCCGGCGAATGGACATTGCATAGCGAATGTTATTTCGTATTGGATTCGAAAAAGGCTGAGACTGAAGATGCGATAGAACCATATCAAATTGTCGATGCGTATGAAAAGGGAAAATACAAGAAACGCGACCACGAATATTTATACAGCTCGCTCCGCGCCGCAGGAACTTCGTTCGGTCCTTCATTTCGCCTGATTAGAGATTGGCGCTCCGAGGAAAAAGCCCAAAGCAACATACAACTGCGCGATGAACTCAAAGACGGCGTCGAATACGAAATCTACCCCGGCGTCATCGACGCGCTGATCGTTACGACTTTCGCTAAGTGGGACCTTCTGGATTTCTTCGAGCGCGAAAAGCAAGCCATTATTCCTTACGCTGTCGATAAAATCCGTTTTTATCAGGATTCCGGAACGACGGAACTCGACTGCATTTCCCATACGCGGAACGTTAAAAACAGTCTATTCGGCGATATGGACGCCTATACAAACGATGGCCGTCTGTTTATGCAATTCAGAGGTTTTCACGGCAGACTTGGCAAAACCGAAGATTTAAAAAAACCTGATTTGACCGAAGTTGTGAAATACTTTCATAGAGTGGACTGGGTGGAGAAGGAACGCGAGCAATCGGATGAATCCGAGTCGCAGGAATGGCTGCTGGTAAATCAGGGCGAAAACGGCCTTGCCGAAAAAGTGAGGCGGACGCTGGAACGAGCCGGCCATAAAGTTACGATGGTTGACAAGGATGGTTTTACCGCTGAAACAGCTTCGGAAAGCATAGCCGGAATTGCTTATTTTGCGACAGATTTGGACGATTCCGGGCATACGGACGTTCCACAAAAGATTAGAAAGCTGCTTGAGGATCTGCTTGGTTTCACTAAAATGCTGATATTGAACGGCTACCAGAGACGTCTTTGCATTGTAACGCAAGACGCTCAACCACAGTCTTCCGAGATCGAACCGAATCTGGCGAAAACTTCGCTGTGGGGCTATGGTTTAACCTTGGAACAAGAATATCCGGATATAGATTTAGCGTTGATCGATTTGCCCGAATTCCCTGCAGATTCTGAGATTGAAGAGTTAACTAAGGAACTGCCAGCGCAGAGCGATGATAACCAGATTATCATCCGCGATTCCAAACGAAGCGTGGGTAAATTCGCAAGCGCGCCGGTCGGAAAAACGCCGGAACAAATGGACGGCCTTTTCCGGTCGGATTCATCCTACCTAATCACCGGCGGAACCGGCGGTTTAGGACTTGCCTTAGCCGGCTGGATGGTTGAGAACAGCGCAGTGCATATCGTTCTGACCGATATCAAAGACGAGAACGAAATCGATGTGGATTTCGAAAAACTTGCTAACGGAAAGGACGTCAAGTTCGCTTACATACGCTGCAACGCCGCCGATGAAGACAGCGTCGATCGAATGTTCAGCCGGATCGATTCCGAAATGCCGGCTTTGAAGGGCGTGTTCCACCTCGCCGGTGTTCTGGACGACGGTATGATAAAGGATATGAAACTCGAAAACATAGATCGCGTTCTCGGACCGAAAGCTGATGGCGCATATTATTTGCATAAAGCGACCGAAACGATGGATTTGGACTATTTCGTGCTGTTTTCCTCAGTAGCGTCGGTAACGGGAAGCCCGGCTCAGGCGAATTACAGCGCTGCGAATCGTTTCTTAGACGCTTTGGCGGACTACAGGCGCGTTAAAGGATTAGCGGGAACAGCCGTAAACTGGGGTCCCTGGAAAGACGCCGGCATGGCTGCAGTTACCGACCGGCGGGGAAAACGGATGGAAGAAATGGGAATAACCAGCCTCGGCGCGGCGGTAAACTTTACGGCATTGGAAAAGATCCTGTGGGAAGACCTAAACAACATTTCCGTAACGCAGATAAACTGGCAGAAATACAACCGCACACTCAGTGAAAAAGACCGCAATGGTTTCTTTAGCAACTTTAAACAAGACGTGAAACCGATCGAACAGGAAGAGGAATCTGCAGGCGCTCTTGATTTAAGTGTACAATTAGAGGAAGCGCCTCCCGAACAAGCTCGTTCAGTTCTTACCGATAATGTTAGTCAAATCGCGGCGGACGTTATTGGAATTGCCGCGGAAGATTTAGACCCGGAGCAGCCATTGACCGATCAAGGATATGACTCGCTCTCAGCGGTTGAACTGCGCAATCAGTTGGGCAAAGCTGTCGGCAAATCCCTGCCGGTGTCGCTGATTTTCGATTTCCCAACCGTGAAAGACGTCGTTAACTTCCTTGCTGCGGACGTCTTTGAGTTAACGGGCGATAAAAAAGAATCGGCTGAAACGGACGCCGGCGCCAGTGAAACAGAAATTTTGGATAATATCGAGCAGTTGATTAAAGGCAGTTAAGGATTAATACTCAGGTCACATAAGGTTATCCCTTAGTAGGGCAGGCGTCTCTGCCTGCCGCGTTAACTCGTTCCCACGCTCCAGCGTGGGAATGCATATCGACC
>CAZWOY010000218.1:0-6872 GCA_964635255.1 uncultured bacterium | reverse complement strand
GTCTCTGCCTGCCTTCTCGACCTCATGGGAGCGTACCGGCAGGCAGAGACGCCCGCCCTACTGACAAGGCATTTATTTTCCCAGAAAATTTTAACCATAAAATGTATTCGATATTCAAAAACGTCAAGCGCGCTATCGAATGGGGAGTGATAGCGACTATTGCCTGGATGGTCATTATCGCCGCATTAAATTTGCTGCTCCGCTGGCTGTTCGATAAAAACCTATCCTGGGCGGATATACAGCTCAGGCAGATGGTTCTGATAATTGCGCTTTTGGGCGGAATCCTTGCCGCCGCAAACGACAGGCATATCAAAATCGACCTGATGGAATACCTGCTATCGAAAAAGTTGAGACGGATCGTCAAACGCTTAGTCTCAATAATTGCCGCCGCCAGTATGTTTTTCTTGGCATACGTTTCCATATCGTTTATTAAATCAGATTACCAGTTGGAAACCACGCTCCGCGATTTCCTTTTCGGCGTGGACGTCCAACAATGGATCATCGAGCTGCTGATTCCCGTCAGCTTTTCATTAATGGGACTTTTTTTCCTCTTTAATAGTTTAGCTCCCGATCTTAAAAATAGGCTGGAGGGAGACAATGATTAAAGCGGCGGCGCAATCCACTCTGATTTTGCTAAATGACTAACAAAACCGGTTTTCAATGCATTTGCCGATGATCGCAGTACTTGCGCTGTTAGCGCTTATTGGACTCCCGCTGTTTATTATTCTGTCTCTGGCAAGTATATTAGGGTATTCCTCGTTAGATATCTTCCTTAGCAATTTTTTCGCCGATTTCATTCGTCTTGCGGAAAATCCAATTTTAGTCGCTATTCCACTATTTACCTTCGCCGGATATATTCTCGCTGAAAGCGACGCCTCGAAACGATTGGTAAGGCTTGCGCAGTCAATGCTGTTCTGGCTTCCGGGGGGGCTGGCGATTGTCGTTTTGGTTGTAATGGCGATATTTACGGCGTTCTCGGGCGCATCGGGGGTTACGATCATCGCCATGGGCGGAATGATGATGCCGGCGTTGCTGCGGGGAAAATTTAAAGAACGGTTTTCGCTTGGGCTTATCACGGTTTCCGGGAGCGTTGGCTTGCTATTTCCGCCAAGTCTCCCGCTGATTATCTACGGGGTTATTGCGCATGGATTGAAATCGCCGTCGGGCGCGATTGCAAACACTCCGGTTAACGAGATGTTTATCGGCGGATTTCTTCCCGGATTGCTGATGATTGCGGCGATATCGACATACATCGTTTTCAGGGGCGTAAAAAACGTTGCCGTCAAATCGACCGGAAAAATACCGGTATTAAGCGCTTTTAAAGAAACAGCCTGGGAGCTGCCGCTGCCGTTTATTATTATCGGCGGCATTTACGGCGGGTTTATAACGGCGGCGGAAGCGGCGATCGTTACGGCAGCCTATTTAGTTATTGTTGAGTGCTTTATCATTCGCGATATTCATATTTTCAAAGACTTGCCTAACATTATGATCGAAAGCAGCATTTTAACCGGCGGGATACTGCTTATTTTAGGATCGGCGCTGGCGCTTACCAACTTCTTTGTGCTGATCGATCTGCCTTTGATCTTGCTGAACTGGATTCAATCGATCGTTGCGTCGCCTCTCGGCTTTCTGTTAATGCTGAATGTTTTTTTACTAATAGTCGGCTGCCTGATGGATATTTTTTCAGCTTTAGTGGTTGTTGTGCCTTTGATTGTGCCTGTTGCGCTTGAATACGGAATCGATCCGGTTCATTTGGGCGTTATCTTCCTCACTAATCTTGAAATCGGCTACAATACGCCGCCGGTGGGCTTGAATCTTTTCATATCGAGTTTCCGGTTTAAAAAGCCGGTTTTAGACCTTTACCGGGCTGCGCTGCCATTTTTGGCTATTCAGATAATCGTCTTAATTCTGGTAACCTACATTCCCGCATTGACGCTTTATCCCGTAAATCTCTTTTCAAAATAGCCGTAAAATTGAGTAACGATTTAAATATTGCGGCTTTAATCCCGGCATATAATGTAGAACCTTATATCGGGATACTTATCGACCGTTTGAAGAATTACTTGCCGCCGGAGAATATTTTGATCGTGAACGATGGATCGACCGATAGAACCGGAGAAATTGCCAGACTGTGCGATGTGACTGTAATTGAAAATGAAACGAATTGCGGCAAAGGATTTGCATTGCGAAAGGGTTTCGATTACCTTATAAATAAAAACGCGGATTGGATCATAACCTTAGACGGCGATCGGCAGCATGATCCCGATATGGTTCCCGATTTCATCCAAACGGCTCAGGCTTCAAATGCAGATCTGATCATCGGCGTCCGTAAACGCAGCGGAAATATGCCCTGGGACAGAAGATTTTCAAACTGGTCAACCAGCCTGCTTTTATCGATTGTCGCCGGCAGGAAGATATTGGACGCTCAGAGCGGATACAGAATGATTCGCGGGAGCGCGCTTAGAGGGATGGAATTTGAAACCGGCAGGTACGATTTTGAGACCGAGTATTTGCTGAAATCGATCAAGAAAGGCGCTAAATTAGGATGGGTGGACATACCAACCATATATTCGGGATCGCCAAGTTCGATGCACAGAGTTAAAGATACGATCAGATTCTTGAGAGTTGTGTTTCGATCCGTTTTTAAGAGTTCATAAAGCGAGATCCAAAATGGACGGACAGGAAAAACATTTCGAAAGAATGCGCGAATCGATGGTTCAATACCAGCTCGCAAATCGAGACATTTTTGACCAGCGCGTCTTAAAAGCGATGTCGATAATTCCCCGGCATAAGTTCGTGCCGGAACATGAGCAAGAATATGCCTATGAAGACAGACCGCTTGCTATAGGCGAACTACAGACAATATCTCAGCCCTATATAGTAGCTTTGATGACGCAGTATTTGGGCGTCGAGGAAGACAGCAGGGCGCTGGAAATCGGCACGGGATCCGGCTATCAAATGGCGATTCTCGCCGAAATCGGCAAAGAAGTCTATTCGGTGGACCGAATCGGCTCATTGCTGGAAAGAGCCAAAAGACTGCTGACAAGCCTGGGATATGGAAATATTTACTTTAAAACCGGAGACGGCACATTAGGCTGGCAGGAAGAAAGCCCGTTTGATCGTATCATAGTTACGGCGGCGGCGCCAAAAATCCCGGAACCGCTGTTTGAACAGTTGGCGATAGGGGGGAAGATGATTATTCCGGTCGGTTCTAAGTTTGTACAGGAGTTAACATTGGTCGTTAAGAAAAAAGGAGGAAACATGGAGACCATCAGAAAGGGAGGCTGTATTTTCGTTCCGCTAATCGGCGAGGCGGGCTGGCAAAATGAGTGAAAAAGTCGCGTATTTCATCGCAAGCATGCACTTAAGCCCTGAGATAGCCACGGCTCTCATGGGCGCTTTACCGATACTTGAACTGAGAGGTTCAATTCCTTTTTCTACTTTTATTCTGAATATGAGTTGGAGCGACGCCCTAATCTGGAGCCTGTTAGGAAATCTGCTGCCAGTTCCTTTTATATTGCTGCTTCTGGATCCGGCTCAAAAACTGCTCTCCCGATGGCAGCCGATGGGTCGATTTTTCGAATGGCTGTTCGCAAGAACCCGCCGGCGGGGAAAGGTTGTGGAAAAGTACCGGGCGTTAGGGCTGATGCTGTTCGTATCGATTCCGCTGCCCGTAACCGGCGCCTGGACGGGATCGGTCGCAGCCTATATATTCGGCGTCCGCTTCGCGCCATCGCTGATCGCCATCGCGTCCGGAGTTACTATCGCCGGATTCATTATTACTTTGGCTTGCCAGGGTATGCTTGGGTTTTGGGATATGAGTCATAAGTTTTAGGTAAGAGGAATTTATGTCGATCGTTGAATCAAATGAAGCTCGCTCAAGGTTTTTAGAACTCATCGATGCGGCAATAGCGTCTCACGAACCGATTGTTATCAAGGGCAAACGCGGCAATGCGGTACTCATTTCCGAAGATGACTGGAAGTCGATTCAGGAAACGATTTATCTGCTGAATATTCCGGGGATGAGGGAATCGATCAGGGACGGTTTTGCTGCGCCGCTTGAAGAATGCACAACTGAGATTGAATGGTGAAGTGGGATATTTTCTTAACCGGAAAGGCTCAAAAGGCCGTGAGATAAGGTATTCATTCCCGAACCGGAGCGTGAAAAAAAATTTTATTCCGAAATACAATAACGCTAAGTCTAAGTGTAAACGAAGAAAAATGCGCCTATAGAGCGATAAGGTAGTCTGTCAATTCTTGCCTTTTTAAAAAAAAATATGTAAACTTATTTTTGAGCGTAATCTGGTGGTTTCAAAAAACAAATTGAAGGAGACCTTATGCCGACCATCGCCTTTGATGCGGATAAACCCGTAGTCGTCATTCCTTTGGAAGAATATGAGTCATTAATGGAAACACTGGAAATCTTGTCGGATCCGGATTTAATCAGAGATATTGAAGACGCCCGCAAGGCATTCCGCGAGGGACGGACAGTATCCTGGGAGGATATGAAAAAGGAAACGGTAAGTGAAGCTTGATCTTTCGCCGCAAGCTCACCGTGATTTGAACAGCCTGAAACGGGATAAGAAACTGTATTCCAGGGTTTGTGCGATAATTGACGAAATCGCGAATAATCCATATTCAGGGAAAAAACTTTCAGGTCAATTATCAGGAATGTTTTCTTTTCGAGTGCAAAACCTGCGCATTCTCTATGAGATTTATAAAAAAGAGTTGTGTATCCTTGTAATTCGTATCGCACCGCGAGGAGAAGTTTATAGAAAATAATATTTTTTCACATCAGGCAAGATTACATTCATTACAATCCAGAAAAGCGAGTTTTTTCTGACTAATCAGCCTTAATCCGCAGCAGGTCTATCAGACAATCAGCGACGACTTCGCTTGCCTTGAGCCATGCACTTGGATCAAGATCCTTCCTGGAGACTACCTCTATTTTCAGATTCTGATCGATTTTCTTTTACCTGCGTTTTTACCTCAGGTCATATAAAAGGCAAGAGGCGCGCCATTTTGATTGACGCACCTCTCTGCTGAGTGAATGTTATTTGTATATAATGACTTAGGGGAAAAGGAAGGATTAAAAGAAATGCCTTAGTTACCTCTGAAATTGAAGAACCATTCAGAATGAAGGTTTCTTAGCCTTCGAACATCCCTTAACCGTTCATTTTGATGGGAGAATTGATAAAAATTGAATGTTATCCGGTCATTTTGAATGGTTAGGCGAGGATCTGGTAACTAAAACGGTTTTGAATTTACCTCGATGATCTGAAATCACTCATCAACATTTCTTAGTTACCTCGAGTTTTGCAAAACCGGTCAATTTGAAGGGAAAATCGACATATTAGCAATTAGAGATTCTTATCGCTTCTATCTTTTTCAGACTTAATACCTCCAGCAATTGCAGATGCTCCAGCTGCTTTTCCAGCATCTTCTGCAATTTTTCCCCAATTGGTGCTCTTTTTAGATGTACTCCAACCTTTACCCCCAAACCCGTCTTTAAAAATCTGTCCAAATGGTTTTGGTGTTGTTTTAGTCCATCGATCAAAAAATCCCATGGTCTACTCCTATTCTTTTACTTACTGTGTAAATCTATCTTTGAGTTAACCAATTATTGATTAACTCATCTAATTCTCGTTCTAGTTGGCTCTGAAATATTGCTATCAAATTCAACTTTTCTTCTTCAGGCATATTTTGCGTTTTAATCTGCATTTCAGCAAGTTTTTTCTCAACCCTTTTCATCCAATTCGTTTTTAATTTTTTAAATTTTGGATTTACCTTTATGACGATTTTTAAATTCTTAATAATATTCCAGTTACTAGTATTTAGAGATTTCTTCTTTATTAATTCTTGTTTCTTAGATTGCCATAAATTACTTGCCCATTCATACCATTTAGCTGATTGATATTCCTGTGACGTTGGATCTATTTTAGGACTTTTCATCCTTGTAATTGTCCTTTTTCTTGTTCAATCTTCTTTATATCAGTTTTTATGGATTTTAGCCTTTTATGTATTTCAATTGCACTGTCGACATCCAATTCTTTATTAACAAGTGTATTTACAACTGGCATTGAAGCAGTTATAATAACGTCTCCAACTGGACCTGTAAGAAAGGTTAATCCTGCTAAAGTAGCTGTCACAGTGCCCTTAATTACATTTTTCTTTCTGCGTTCCCTAATTTGTTTAAACGGATCGGTACTACCTGCATAATCAGATGATTGTCGTACGTAATCGAGGTCCGTTATCAAATCACTGAATAAATGACCAATGGTTATTTCTTCGAAACATGCTTTATCTGAAATGAGCTCGAGGTTCACTTCAGTATTTGTGATCGCTTCTTCAATGTCAACGTTGTTCTCACCCATAAAATCACCAAATAATCGAACTCGCTCAACAGTATTAACATCCTTTAAATCAGCTGAACTAATAATACTTTGATAAAGTGTATGCCTTTGATTGTAAAGCGATTTTGGAATTTCAGGGAAAAGAGGATTTTCTTTGCCATATTTATCAATTGATTTCTTAAATCTATCAGGATTGTAATCACGTTTTAGAATGTAACAAAAAGATTGCGCTCTTGCTTGGGATTGAGTTGTAGGCTCTTGATTTATATATGCTAATCCGGAGAAGAAAAATTCTATAACTGCATCTGACTCCCTTTTATTTGTAACTGATTGAATAATAAAAGGAACGACTTCCATAAAAGTAAAAATTGATATTTTCACAAGATCATTTCCAATTCCAGTATTAACTTCATGGGTTCTTTGCTTTGCTTTAGAAAGAAATCCCATTTTCTCAAAGAAGTTCAAACTCTCATGGAAGTTTTTATTTTGCTGACTTGACCATACACCTGATAAATAATC
>CAZWOY010000217.1:0-6881 GCA_964635255.1 uncultured bacterium | reverse complement strand
TCTGCCTGCCTGTTAGTAATGTAGGAAATGCTGGCAGGCAGGGACGCCCGCCCTACTGAAATCATTAAACTCGTTCCCACGCTCCAGCATGGGAACGAGTTACGGCTTATACGCTTCAAAGCGGTTGTGCTCTATTTAATGCACATAGTAGTAAGAAATCTCGAATACCAAAGGCAGGATGATTTGCGAATGCATGAGAACCATTTAACGCGGCGTAAATTTCTTCAACACACAGCGAAATTCGGATTATGCGCCGGTGGAGCGATTGCGGCGTTGTCAAGTCCCTGGTGGGCGCGTAAAGCCATAGATTTAGCTTCTCCGCCGGCTTACGCATCGAGCCGGCTGCGCGAGATAATTAAAAATGCGCCGGAAGCCCGCTACTGGATATCCACCGCTTCAGACGCATCCTGTTCGGCTTGCCATCCCGATATGGGCGATGGACCGTTCGAAGAACAAGATCACGGCGAAGTAATTATCCGCTGCCAGCTCTGCGCCCAACAATGCTTTATCAGAGAGGGCAAACGCGGAAAATGCAACACAAGGATCAACCTAGACGGACGGCTAAAAACACTTGTCTATGGAAGACCAATTTCCATACACGTCGATCCGATAGAAAAAAAGCCGTTTTACCACTTTCTGCCGGGTAGTCCTGCATTTTCCCTGGCTACGTCTGGTTGCTCCCTGCATTGTAAATTCTGTCAGAACTGGCAAATATCGCAGGCGCGACCAGAGGACTACAATGTGCCGTTTACGCCACCCGAAACTATAGTCGATGCGGTGATCGATAATAAAGCGCCAATAATCGCCTATACTTACAACGAACCGACCGTATTTACGGAATACCTGACCGACATCGCCCGCGAAGGCAAGCGGGAAGGGCTGAGATCGGTTATCATCAGCTGCGGATTTATGCAGGAAGCCCCGCTCGCTGAAATGTGCGAAGTTCTGGACGGCGTTAAAATCGACTTGAAAGGCTTCAGCGCCGATTTTTATGCCAACGTCTGCGACGCGGAGCTGCAGCCGGCGCTGCGGAGCATCAAACAGGCGTCCCGCAGCGGGGTTCATCTCGAACTGGTCAATCTCGTAGTTCCGACTTTAAACGATTCAGAGAAAATGCTGCGGGAATTGGCAAAATGGGTGGCGGGCGAACTGGGTCCCGACGTTCCAATTCATTATACGCGGTTTCACCCGGATTATCAATTGCTGAATCTGCCGCCCACCCCTGTCTCAAGCCTGGAAAAAGCTCGCGAAATCGCCCTGGAAGCCGGGATTCACTATCCATTCGTCGGCAACGTTCCCGGACATCCGGGAAATCATACCTATTGTCCGTCTTGCGGAGAGATTGTTATTGAAAGATCGGGATTCTTTATCCGAAAGATGCGAATCGAAAACGGCAAATGCACAAAATGCGGCGCCGTCATAGCGGGGGTATGGAGTTGATAGAAATTATTCATGCCGGCGCGCCAACGCCGTGCAGCATGAAAATAAACTTCTCTGGTAGGGCAGGCGTCCCCGCCTGCCAATGCGTCCCCGCCTGCCAATGCGTCCCTGCCTGCCAGTGCGTCCCCGCCTGCCAATGCGTCCCTGCCTGCCAGTGCGTCCCCGCCTGCCAATGCGATCCTGCAAGGTTGAGATGGCAGGCAGAGACGCCTGCCCTACTGAATAGATTTTTATTTTCCCAGTAATTGCTCATGAAGCGAGCTTCACCACGCAACATGAAAATAGAATCCCAGTGGCGCTGGCGTCCTTAGCGAGTGACCGTCAGGCGTCCTCGCCTGACGGATTGTTGCTGTAACAACAAGGTTTATCGATGCTGAACACAACCCCCCTTTGTCCCCCCTGCAATAGCAGGGGGGAGATTGGGCAGTCTATTTTCCCAGTAATGCGGACGGCAGCCAATACCCAATGATTGATATTCTCTCCCGAATTATTTATATTAATTAGATTGTAATTTTTGATAAAACTCATGTTGGAGGTAAGATGTCTCTTCGTCTTTTGGCTATCATCGCTTTAACATTGTTATTCGGCAGTCTTGCATTTTTTGGCTGCGATGAAGACAACGGCGCAACCGGACCCAATCCTGTAGATACGACCTGCACGATTTCCGGCATGGTTGAAGACGCTGAAACCGATGATCCGATAGCAGATGCGTTAATCGAATCAGATAACGGCGAAAACACCGCTTCTGCTGATGACGGCAGTTTTACGCTGGACGTTAAGAAAGGCAATCGAACCATTACAGTTACAGTCGATGGTTATGAAGAATACTCCGAATCCATCGATCTGACGAACAAAGAAAACGAAACTTTAGATATTCAATTAGCCCCCGAAGTTGTCGAACCGCAAACCGGAGTGGTATCCGGAACGGTTACAAATTCCGAAACTGAGCAGTCTGTTAGAAGCGTTTCCATTAACTATGGAGACGGTGAAGTCAGAACCAATTCCAACGGCGAATATTCGATTGAATTGGAAGTTGGCAGCTATAAGCTGATTGCACGGCATGATGAGTACGAACCTGATACGACGTTGGTCGAGATTATTCTCGATGAAACGGTTACGGCTGATTTTGCACTAACGCCGCTGCCGGTGGAGATGGGAACGGTTTCAGGCAGAACCAGGGACCGCGCAACCGGCGATCCTGTTATAGGCGCTCGCGTTCGCGCTCAGGTCGATACCGGATTTGTCGAAGTCGTCACCGATGAAAACGGCGCTTATACGATGGATCTGCCCGTCGGTTCTTATCCGTTGTTCGCGATCGCATTAGGCTATGCCACCACACGGGAGGATGTCGAAATTGCCGCCGATCAAAATCGAACCGTGAATTTCAGTCTTGAATCGACCGGAGGCGGAGACGACGTCGGTCAGATCTTCGGCGTAGTGGCGTCAACTGCAAACGGAAGCGCGCTTTCAAGGGCTACCGTTACTTGCGCCGGCGTGAGCGAGATGACCGACCAAAACGGAAGATATGTATTGAATGTTCCACCCGGCGATCACGTGGCTGTAGCAAGCAAATCAGGCTATGATCCGGACAGCAGGCCTGTAACCGTTCAAATCGGTCAGACTATTCAGGTCAATTTCACCCTTAATGAAGGCGGCGGCGGAGGCGGCGAAGATGGCAGAGTTGTCGGCAGCGTCATCGATGCTTCCAATAGCCGGCCAATATCCGGCGCGTTGATTTCAGGCGGCGGCAGATCGACCAGAAGCAACAATAACGGCGCTTTTTCCTTTAATGTTCCGTCAGGAGCCAGAACGATCATTGCAAATGCCGATGGCTACAGTCAGGCGTCGCAGAATGTCAACGTTCCGGCTAACGGACAGGTTCAGGTTAACTTCAGACTTGTTCCCGGCGGCGGAGGCGGTGGAGACGACGCCACCGTTATAGGCAGGGTGTATAATTCGGTCAACAGCGGCGGAATCGGGTTTGCAACCGTTACATGCGGCCCGGTCAACACGCGCACGGACGTAGCGGGCAACTATCACTTTGAAATAGCTCCGGGCAACTATACCATTATGGTGACGGCTGATGGATATGAAGACGCCACCAGACCGATAAGCTGCGAGGCGGGCCAAACCTACAACAACATCAACATCCCAATGAATCCCGGCGGCGGCGGCGGAACCAGCGAAATCGAAGGACACGTCAGGAACGCCAACGGCAGCGGCATTTCGGGAGCGACTGTTGCATCCGACGACGGCAGGAGCGCTACTACCGGCGGTTCAGGTTACTACCGCTTCGAGGTGCTTTCCGGCGCAAGAACGCTGACCGCTTCAGCGCCCGGGTATAGATCCCAGTCGCAGCAGATTCAAGCCCAGACAAACCGCAGGCATACGGTGAACTTTACGCTGCAGCAGCAGTAGATAATAGGCTGAACGCTCTTGTCCGGCGTCCTGACGGGGGCGTTATTTTCCCAATAATTGCTCATGAAGCGAGCTTCACCACGGAACATGAAAATAGTAGGTCGAACACTCTTGTTCGACATTTTGCCCACGGGCAGTATTTTGCCCACGGGCAGTCATTCCAGCGAAAGCTGGAATCCATGCCGGTTGGGCTGGTCCTGATAACATTAACCGGGAGTTGCTGATTGAAGACTCTACGTACATCTCCTATTCGGATGATCCTGAGGTGGGAGTATGGTATGTAAATTTCCCTGATATAGGATGCACCGGCGGCAGCGCTTACGCCGGCATTTTGGATCATTCGCATTACAATATCGATTCTGACGGTTCCTTCCGAGATCATAGAACCGACGAACTTGAGTGGGACGATCATCCGATGTTTTCCGAAGATTTTGATTGGTGCGAATATGAACCAATGGAAGCAATTCTAACAAATCATGTCCCGCGTGACGAGTTCGAATTGCGCGCTGCGGTTGTGATTGAAAATGATCAGGTTAACGAACAAATGCATTTGTTTGAGAATACAGCCTTTTGGATTCACGAGGATGTTGAAATCAAGATTGAAACGCTTATTGATGCTCAAGGCTGGGATGAAGAGGAAGAAACACAGAAAATTTACTTCGGACCGCTGGTCGAGGGTGAGGAATGGTACCGGCTGCGCGTATATAAGCCTGATGGTGAATGCACATTTAACGGCTGTTTGATCGAGGGTTCCTATCGCTCGCTATATCTCTACTCCTCTGCCGCGGCTGCGGATGTAATCCCGGTGAATGTTACCAACTGCTATATCCATGACGGCGGATATCACGGAATATGGGTATATAACCGGATTCGTTTGTTATGTGAACATAGTACAATCGAAAACGTCCTTAAAAACGGCGTCTATTTTACCGGCAATTATGAGGTTGGAGAAAACGATAAATCGATCCTTAGAGACGTCACTATCCTGGATTGTTCCGCAAACGCCAACCTTGCAGAGGGCGGCGTTTACTGCAGTGATTCCAAAATTGCCGGTTGAATTTGAACTTACAGCCGTTTACCCCAATCCGTTTAACGAGTCGGTAAAGATAGTATTTGCATTACCCACCGATTCCGATGTACATCTGACTATATTCAGCGTCGATGGACGGGCTGTTGATAACGACGTCAGCAGATATTTTAAAGCCGGACGTCATAAAATATCCCGGCGGGGTGTATTTCCTCGAGCTGAACGCCGGGGGAAAAAAGGAGGCGCGGAAGGTTGTTTATTTGCGGTAATGGTCGCATAAGCCGGCGCTCCCGGAAACGACTTCAGTCCGGGATACGCGGCTTAAGCGCCCTTCTTTCGATCAATTCCTTGTCACAATCAGCGTATAAGTTCCCAACTGCCTGTCGTTGTCGCCGCCGGCTTTAATGTGGAACGTTCCGGACGGAATCGAGACTGTCAAATTGCAGCCTTCGTCCGTTTGCGTCGCCTGCTCGCGTTCGCGCGATCTGTCGCCGGGTCCGTACAGCCATAAATTAGATTGGGGCAAAGTGTTGTTTCGGACTTCAAAAGTGTATCCGTCCGTTTCCGCCAAAGTTAAAGAATACCAATCCTTATCGCCCGCAAGTTCGATATTGCCTTCGTATTCTCCGCCGGCGGGATCGACGTTCACGACGCGGCTGTGAGTCAATATCTCAATAGTCTGCGAAGGATCGGATTCGCCGAAAGCGTTGTACGCGAATATTTCATAGAAGTATTTTGACAGCGGTTCTAAATTGGAATCTGTATATTCCTCGCGGTTTGCGTTGAGGTTGACCTGTTCACGCCAAATCCCTTCGGATTCCTTTTTTCGCATGACAGTAAAGCCGAGCTCATTGTCCGACCTGTCGTCCCATTTAAAATCTACGCCGTCCCAATAGATATTCTCCGCATGGAAATTCTCAGGTTTACCGGGAGGCGCGTTGGGGGACGATCCCTGGATTACTTCCGCGGTAACGCTTTCAGGTCTGTGTCCCGGAGCCGTAACCGTCAACGTCCCTCGCCGCTGAGGGCCGATGTTTTGAGAATAAAGAACCCTGATGTAATCTTCGCCCTCGCCGGAGATCGGCGTTATCGTAAACCAGCCTGAATTGTTCTGTACCGACCAGACGCCTTTGGCTTTGATGGTAAATCCCGTTCCTTCAGAATCATAATCGACGTATCTCTCCGTAGGCGATACTTCCAGAACCTCCGGTTTTTTCTCCTGAATAACAATCACGAATGTAGAGGATGGATAATGTCCCGGCGCGTTCACGGTCACGCTGCCCGAGCGCTCCTCGCCCTGGTTGCGGTCGAAGCTGACGGTCAAAGTCCCGGCGCCTGAGCCGGAAGTCGGATAAACGCCAAACCAGGCGACGTCTTCAATGGCGGTCCATTCGCCGGAAGCGAATACGGTGAATTGCGTCGTGGCATAATCATAAGGGATCACCCGCCGGTCCGGTTCGACTTTGAGCGGCGGCGCGACAACCTGTGAGACTTTAACGTTAACCGATTCCGGCGTATGATCCGGGGCTTCGACGACAAATACGCCTTCGCGGGCTTCTTGCGCGCCGCCTTCATAATGAACGAACGCTGTTCCTCCATCGCTGCCTGACATAGGCGAAACATCGAACCAATCGACATTCTCGGATATCGTCCAAGCGCCGGTGGCAGTTATATCGAAATAGGCCGTATCATTTGAATTTCCGACCGTCCTCGCATCGGGTTCAACGATTAAAAACCGCATTGGTCCCGTGGGATTATTTTCTTCCTTGTTGCAAGATATCAACAGTACAAGCGTTAAAAGCATCGATGCAATCAACAGCTTTCGCATGGTTCTCCTCCCAAATCAAGTTAGCTTGTTAAAATTAGACCTCCTATTTTAATTTAGTTATTTTTACGTTTTAAGTCAATAGCGAACGGCAGATAGCCTGGATTGTATATTTGCTGGGAAAATAGACCGCTTAACCTCCCCCCTTCTATCTGAAGGGGGGATACAGGG
>CAZWOY010000216.1:0-6893 GCA_964635255.1 uncultured bacterium | reverse complement strand
GCTTAGTCTGCTAAAGGCAGACTCGCAATGATACTTTTTCGTGCACGTAGTAATATCGGAACATAATTCAGATTAGTTAAATTGAAGTTTTACTTGAAGTATGTGATATGCACGGTTCAATAATCGTTTATCAAAAAGAGCTGCGTGATATCCTGCGCGACCGCCGGACAATCATTTCCATGATTTTAGTCCCGATAATCCTCTTTCCGGTTCTGTTATTTGGGTCTGTGTTCTTTATCGAATTAATGGTTGATAAAATTAAGGAAAAAACGTCGAAAGTTGTCTGGATAGGACCTCCCGAGACTGATTTTCTTAAGGAAGAGATTTTCCAATTTAAAAATCTGGAGCTATTCGATTTAAAAACCGATAGTTCTCAAGCCGTCGAACTGATTAAAGATAAGCAAATCGAAGCGCTCGTGATTATTCCGGATGATTTTGTCGATAAAACGAATTCTATCGTATCCGGCGGCGTCAGCGTTGGGAAATTGCCTGTGATCGATATTTATACATTAAAAACTCGCGACCAGGCCTCTTTCACGGCAAATCAGCTCGAGGGCGCGCTGAGTGCGTATCGAAATGAAATCACACGCAAAGCCCTGCAAGAGAAAAACGTTCCGATTGAGATTATAAAGCCCTTCGACGTCGAACAAATTAATATTGCTACGCCAAAAGAAATGGGAAGTAAAGTAGCCGGGCAGTTTTTACCTTATATACTTATTTTAATGGCTTTAACCGGCGCAATGTACCCCGCCATCGATCTAACCGCAGGCGAAAAAGAACGCGGGACTATGGAAACGCTCCTGGTCTCGGGTATCGCGAGGATAAATATTGTGCTTGGAAAGTTTTATACAGTATTCACTGCTTCCGTTGTAACCGCATTTCTCAGCATATTAAGCATGTCGTTTACCGGCGCAATTGCGTTGAAATGGTTGGAAAGAATCCCGGAATTTGCTGGAATAATAGATTTTAAATTTGGATTAAATGACGTTGGATTAATGATTATCGCCATGCTGCCGCTCTGCGCAATTTTCTCATCGCTGCTAATGACGCTGTCTTTATTCGCAAAAAGCTTCCGAGAGGCGCAGAGTTATATATCTCCGCTGATGTTTTTAGTAATCTTTCCGGCGATGTCTTCGCTTATGCCGGGCGTTGAAGCCTCTAAAAACCTTGCCGTAATTCCCGTAATTAATGTTTCAATGCTATTGAAAGATGGATTTGCCGGCGAGGTCGATCCGATGATTACGATTTTAACCATGCTGGTAAATCTGGTCTTGGCTGCGTTTGGTCTCCTTTTAGTTGTCAGAATGTTCAAACGCGAATCCGTTTTGTTTCGAATTTGAGAAATTCATGATAGAAGAAACACCCTACATTAATGAAGATCAATCCTTGTTTCCGTTTATGGCAGAAGTTCCAAAGCGCCAATTCAAACTCAAAGTGGGAATTATCGGAGCGACCGGAATTGTCGGAAGAACCCTTTTAAAGCTGCTAAAAGAGCGCAATTTTCCGATTGACGAGCTTCATGCCTATGCCTCCAGGAGGTCGGAAGGACAATGGATTGAGACGCTATTTGGAACAGTTGGCGTCGAACAACTGAAACCCCAGAAGGTACCTGAACTCGATTTTGTATTCATTGCGGCTGAAAGAAACGTCGCTAAAAAATGGGGATTTAGATTCGCGCGCCGCGGCGCCATTGTCATCGATAAAAGTTCCTATTTCAGGGATAAACCTTACGCGCCGCTGGTTGTGCCGGAGGTAAATCCCAAGGCTTTAAGCCGGCATCGCGGAATCATTTCCAGTCCAAATTGCACTACAATTCCCGTGGTTAGCGCGCTCATGCCTTTGCATAAAAGATTTATTTTGAGGCGTTTTACCGCGGTTAGTTTTCAAAGCGTTTCAGGAAGCGGGAAGGAAGGAATTTCAGCCTTAATTCGCGAGAGCAATGATCCAAACGCCAAACCTTCGGCATTTAAACACAGAATTGCTGAAAATGTCATACCATGGATCGGCGATCCAGGCGTTGGAATCGCCGGCGAGGAGAGAAAAATGATTGCTGAAACAAGAAAGATAATGGAGTTGCCTCGATTATCCATTCGATCCACCGCGGTTAGAGTGCCTACGCTTATAAGCCATGCAATAGCGATACACGCCGATTTTGGCAAAAAGACATCTGTGCCTGAAGCGAAAGATATCCTTGAAAACACACCGGGAATTATCGTAATCGATGATCCGAAAAAAAGTGAATATCCAACTCCGTTAATCGCTGCAGAGCGGGATGAAGTTTTCGTCGGCAGGCTGCGCGTGGATAAGGGCAGGATGGGGCTGGCGCTTTGGGTGGCGGCGGATAATCTGCGAAAAGGCGCCGCTGCAAACGCCATACAAATAGCAGAAACAGTTCTTAACGATTTCACTACTGACGCGGTAAGCAATGGCTCTCTTTCCATACAAGGATGACACGCCTACTTATAGTTATCCGTATTTAACGCAGTTAATTATTGCCGTTAACATTTTTTTCTTTTTATATCCTCTGTTGAATGGATTTCTTGAATCACTCTATCCCGTTTATGGTTTTACGACCTTTGGCGCATTTAAACGTCCTCAAACAATCATTACCTCTTTGTTTCTTCATGCAAATCTTCTGCACTTGTTAAGCAATATGTGGTTTCTATGGCTTTTTGGCGACAACATCGAGGACAGATTTGGCAGGTTTCGATTTTTAACTCTTTATCTATTATCCGGCATAGCCGGCAATTTCAGCCATGCGCTGTTCACCGGATTTGCTTCGAATATTCCGGTTATAGGCGCTTCCGGAGCAGTAGCAGGCGTCATGGGCAGTTATCTGGTTCGTTTCCCGGGATCGCGGATCCGATGCATTTTCCTGCTTATAATATATCCGATTCCAATAAAAATTCACGCTTTCTGGTTTCTCGGTTTCTGGATGTTTTTTGAATTTTTCAACGCTATTCAATTCAGCGGCGGACATGTCGCGCACTGGGCGCACGTCGGAGGGTTTGCAACAGGCTTTATCTGGGCGCTTGGCCGCAAGGATAAAAGCGTAAAATGGAAAAGAGTAAAGCTCTAAATAAATATCAGAGATCATGCATTGACCTATAAAGAAGCCATAACTTACGTCAACAGTTTTATAAACTTTGAACGAACTCCGGATTCCGGATACAGCACAACTGAAGCGGATATCGAGAGATTCAGAATTCTGCTCGAATATCTTGGCAATCCTCATCAAACATTTCCGATAGTTCACGTAGCCGGGACCAAAGGAAAGGGATCGGTTTCTGCGATTCTGACGGCGGTTTTAAAAGCGGCGGGATACAGAGTTGGGCTGTACACTTCGCCGCATTTGGTTACTATTCGCGAACGTATCAGAATTGGGAATAATATTATTACAAAGGCGAATTTCGCGCAAAATATAAAACGGATAAGCAAGACGCCGGAATCGATAAAATTCGGCGGCCGTATTGCATTTAGAACAGTTTTTGAACACTTGACGGCTGCAGCGTTTCTGGAGTTTGCAAAAAGAAAGGTCGATATTGCAATCGTTGAAACCGGTTTGGGCGGAAGGCTGGATGCGACAATCGTTGTGGATCCGATTCTGAGCGTTTTGACTCCAATCGGATTGGATCATACTGCAATTCTGGGCGAGACCTGCGAACAAATCGCCTGGGAAAAAGCGCATATTATAAAAGAAAAGATTCCTGTCGTTTCGGCAAAACAAAAACCGGCTGCGTTTGATGTATTCAGACAATTTGCATCTGAGAAAAATACGAAAATATTTTTATCAAAAGATTTTGACTATTTTAATGAAGTGCAGTTAAGCAACAGTCGAACCGAGTTTAAACTCAATCAGAATATGTCAGGAATCGAATTTAAGTTTAATCTCCCCGGCAGATTCCAATTAGAAAATCTTGGCGTTGCGTTCACTGCTGTCGAATGTCTGAGGAATGCCGGTTTCCAAATTATGAACGACGATATCAGGCTTGGGATATCAAAAGTTCGCTGGGACGGCAGACTCAAGATTTATCGCGGCAAACCGCCGGTAATTCTGGACGGGGGGCATAATGCACTCGGGGTTGAGATTGTCAGCCGGTCGTTAAAAGAGATGTTTCCGCACTTTAAATGGCGAGTTGTGTTCGCCGCAAATAAGGGCAAACCGATAGCAGAAATGGTCTCGGCTTTACGCGCCGAGACGGTAAAATTCTATTTCGCCCCGCTGCAGTTTCCGAAAACGGCGCCGATTGACTTTTATTGTAATATCATCGATGAAAACGGCTATCATGCGGAGATATTTGAAAATGCGCCCGGCGCTTTTGAATCTGCAATCGGTGAATGTTCGGATTCGGAACTGGTATTTGTGGTTGGATCCTTGTATCTTGTCGGCGAGGTATTGCGATTTAAATGGAATCTGCCGCCACCGCCTGCGGACGGGAGTATCGATGACAGAATCTGAATCGAAACCTAAACGGTTGAACGCTAAAGACGCCGATTAATGCATAAAGGAAATAAATTCACAATCAGGAATTGCCTTGAATCCGATCTTGAAGATCTGGTTGCATTATGGAAAATATGCGACCTTACGCTTGGAGCTTCAGATACGGTTCTTGAGTTAAAGCGATTGTTGAACGCTAATCCGACTACATGTCTGATCTGTGAACTAAATGGCGAGGTAATTGGCGGAGTGATGGGCGGTTTTGACGGCCGGCGAGGTCTGGTTCATCATCTCGCCGTGCATCCTGCACACCGGCAAAAAGGAATAGGTAAGAAACTCATGTTTGAGTTAGATAAAAGGTTTCGTAAATTGAAGGTTGTGAAATACAGTTTTTGGATAGAAGGAAGAAATAGATCATTAGTTCGGTATTATGAGGCGCTTGGATACGAATTGCGCGATTTTGTAACTATGACTAAGACATTGATCGAATGAAAAATAAAAAAAAATACAATCGTAAACAGCGTTTTTTGCTGCTCTTAGCTGACCGATTAGGTCCTTTTGTCATAAAATTTTTCGGTAAGTCATGCAGGTATAGCGTAGAGGGCAAGAGTTATTGGGACCATGCGATTGCAGCCAAAAAAGGCGTAATTGCAGCGCTCTGGCACGGACGCATGCTTCTGCCGATCTACTATCATAGAAACGATAGTATAGTATCTCTGGTCAGTCTGCATTTCGACGGCGAGATTATAACTCGCATTGTAAACCGATTGGGATTTGTTATCAGGCGTGGATCCCCGCGCGAGGGCGGCAGGGAAGGATTTTTGGCAATACTCAATGATCTAAGGCAAGGAAAAACCGTTGCGATGTTTCCCGATGGGCCAACAGGACCCAGGCATTTGATTCATGACGGCGTTATTCACCTCGCCAGATTGACGGGCGCGCCGATGATACCTCTGTTGTTTTCCGCAAACCCAGCCTGGCGTGTTCACAGTTGGGACAGATTCATGATACCCAAACCATTCAGCCGCGGCGTCATTAAATACGGCGAACCATTTTTTATTCCCAGAAATTTAAAACCGGGGGAGGAGTTTGAACAAAAGAAAGAGGAATTTCGTAACCTCATGATAGAAATGGAAAAAGAACTTGATCTGCGAATGGGGGTAACTGAGAATTAATAAGGGACTATTGAGATGAAACCGCAAGGATGGCTGCTGCCGGTCAGCATACTATATCAATCCGCTGTCCAAACTCGCAATCGATTGTACGATCTCGGCGTCTTAAATTCATATTCGGTTCCGGCGCCGGTAATCAGCGTAGGCAACATTGCCGCCGGCGGAACCGGAAAAACTCCATTTATTATCTATCTCGCCGACAGAATAAGAAATAATTTAAGTTCACAAAAGACGAAAATTTCAGTTGTAAGTCGGGGATACAAGGGAAATTTTAAGGGTACGCATGTTGTTTCAAACGGAATGCGCGTAATTTCCATTCCTGAAATATCCGGCGACGAAGCCTTCTTAACAGCGGAATCTTCGCCGCATACCGTTGTAGTCGTCGATAAAAACCGCGTGCGAGGAGCCTTGCATGCGATAGAAGAAATGAAATCAACCGCCGTGCTGCTTGACGATGGTTTTCAACACCGCAGATTAAAACGCGATCTTGACATCGTCCTTTTAGATACGCAAAATCCTTTAGGCAACCGTAGAACGCTTCCCGCCGGTTTCTTGCGCGAGCCGGTTTCTTCGCTCGCCCGAGCGGATATCGTTGTTTTATCGAAGGCTATTGGAGATCATGAAGAACTCACAGAACGCGCCCAAAAATTAAGTCAATTGATAGAAAAACCAGTAATTGTTTCAAAAGTTATTCCAAAGTATTGGCGAAGAGTCGGAAAAGGCGAAATAATCGCATTCGATCAGATTAAAAATAAGCGAATTATGGCTTTTGCCGGTATCGCTAAACCTCTCTCATTCTTCAGAACAATCGAAAGTTCAGGAGCGGAAATAGTACGCAGCATATCATTGCCGGATCATTGCAATTACAGTAAAAGAAAGCTGGATTTTATTTCAAAAGAATTTATAAAAGCGAAGGCTGAAATGCTTGTCACCACGGCTAAAGACGCCGTTAAACTGCCATTGATATTAAAATTTCTCCCGGTATATTACCTGGATATCGCCACCGAGGTAATAGTCGGATCCGACGTCCTTGACAGTAAGTTAAAAAATACTCTTCAGTTAAAAAAATAGACATTTTCTTCATTCCAACCTATAGCTCATTCCCACGCTGGAGCATGGGAACGAGTTCGTAATTTGTGACCTATTTTTCGTAATTTGTGAGCTATTTATTGCATACAGTAATTATTCATGAAGCGAGCTTCACCACGGAACATGAAAATAAACTTATTGGTAGGGCAGGCGTCCCTGCCTGCCAGTGCGCTCCCGTAGAATCGAGAAGGCAG
>CAZWOY010000215.1:0-6901 GCA_964635255.1 uncultured bacterium | reverse complement strand
GCGCTATCGCCGAAGGAAGATGGATTCCAGCTTTCGCTGGAATGACTGCGTACGGGAGCGTTATTTTCCCAGTAAGTTATTTCTTTCTATTATATGTATAGTTCTTTAACTCTTTAGCCGCATCGGTAATGGCTCCGATTTTAGCCGCAAAACTATTGCGATTTTTGATATCTTCATCCGTTATAACGTGAATGTCCAATAATCCTCCGCTGCGATATCCGGTTCTGAGATAATTAAACTCGTCCAATGCATAGCTCCAGCCTTCTAACCAAAGCTGCAGCCTTCGTTTTTGGGACTCGGTTCCGTTAAAATGAACGAGAAGGTCAATATCGCTGCCCGGGCCTGCTGTGGCGTTTTTTGTACTCCCGAAAACGTAGAGTGACTTAACGCCGAATTCATCAGCATTTAAAGATTCTGCGATCTGCTCGACCATGTGCTGCCGCCATTTCCAATGATCTTCCGAAGGTTGGGTGGGCTTATAGGTCTTCGCCGGCTTCGGTATTTGATCCGAATCGGTAGGTTGAGTGAGAACGCCCGCGGCTTCGTCCAGATCGGCGTTCATATAAATTTTTAAGACCTTCCCGTCGGTAACGACCGGGACGTCGATCACCCGGACGGTATCCTGGAGAGTCTGAAATTCCGGCAGGATTTCCGGCAGAATATTTCTTGATTTCAGAAGAAAGCGTTCGTTAAAATAATTCTCATGGTTATCGGGATAAAGCGGCAAATATCGGATCGACGCTTCGACCAGATCCTGGAAAAAGTGTGTGCCAAACGACAGATCAGGCACATAATTCCCTTTCTGCCGGGCGACTTCGATCAGCGCCGCCGTATTATTGATATCAGAATAGGTCACGCTCACGCCTAATTTGATGTCGCCGCGGCTGCCCCATCTCCCCGGACCCATAAGTATAAACTGGCGCTTGGGCAATACCTTATTCAGTTTGCCTACGCAGCGACCGATTTGAATCAGAGTCTGGAAATCCTCCTGTTCGGAATATCTCAGCGGATCGACATAGACGACGTGCGTTATGTCGGGTATATAGCCGTTTGAAATATATTTAGTAGCTGTAAACAGCAGCGCGCTTTCCGGGATGTCCTTAGGTATGGGAGCGGGGGCTTGGTCGGGCGAATAGCTTTGGGCGCGGCATTGAAGCAGGTAAAAGTTCTTCCCGTCGCAGGCGAATTCGATATCGATCGGAACGTCTAAAGCTTCCTTTAAAATGTCCAGTAAGAACTTTACCTGTTTCACAAACGGCGTCTTTGAAATCAATCCCTCGAATGTAACCAGAGCTTCGTCAGTTTCAAAATCGAAATCGAATAATGACGGCTGCTGAATTCTTCCGTCCCGCAGGACGGAAATCAACTGCATCGCCTGAGGATATTCATGACCGACTTCCTTGAAAAAGTCCTCGACGTTTACAGTTTTAAAGTTGTTCGTCTTAAGATCGATTACGTCCATTTTATTCGGAGTATAGCGGACTATTTCTTCAGGCGTTACGTTTACTCTCAGGTTCGGCTGTCCGGGGGCTATCAGAATGGGATAATCGTCGCTCAGCCTATCTACGGCGCGAGTTCCCAATCCCGGCACCAGCCGGATTAAGCCGTCCTCGCGCTTAATGCGCGGCGACCAGCGAAATTCGTTATTGCTGAATGCGACTCCGGCGTAAGCGGTCAGATAGTAATGACCGATTTTGGTTCCGACAACTTCCTGAATAATAATGCCCATCTCTTCGCGGTAATCGATCAATCCCCGTTCGGCGCGGTATTCTATCGGATCGGAGCCGAACGTTGACGAATAGACTTCCGCAATGGCGTCGATAAGCGCTTGAAGTTTCTGTTTTTTCGATCCCTGGTTGGCTAAAAACAAACTTTTGTATTTGCCGGAAAAGGCTGCGCCGAAGCGGTCTTCGAGCAGGCTCGAACTGCGGACGATGATGGGCGAGTTCCCAAAATCGTCAAGCGCCATCGACAGTCCCTGGATAATCTCGGGCGTGAATGACGAGTTTTTAAACAATTGAATGATATAAGGATATTCCTGCCGCACCTGATCGATGTCTTTGTATTTCTGTTCCGTGACCTCTTCGAGATCGTTGTGCCGCATGAAATGATGCAATCCGTCCGCGGTAATATACCAGGTTTTAGGGATCTTTATTGCGCCGAGGACTTCCTCATCAAGATGCTTTTTAAGAATCTGCCAGGCTAAAAACAGACCGGCGCTTTTACCGCCGATCTGGCCTCTGCTTCCGGCGGGATAGATCGTTCGCTTGAGCAATTCGTTGAAGTCGGTGATTTCGACAAAATTTTTAGCTACCTGAATATAAGCGAGCTGCTCAGTAACGATCTGTCTGATCAGCGCGACTTTGACGCCTTTCATCGTGTGTTCTGAAAGCCCAACTCCGCCGGGAGTCAGATGGACGAAGCGCCTTATAGCGTCGGCTATGTCGCCTAAGGAACTGTCCAGATTCACGAGGGTTTTGATTAAGAAACTGGCTCGATCTTCCTGCATCCAGCGTTGAACGATCGTCAGGATTTCCTCGTCCAGCAGATTCTGATCGGCGATATCGAAAATCTCATCGCTCAAGTCGAGGATGTTGAGTTTGGTTTTCAGCATCTGGGGTTGATTCTCGCCTTCGTTGAAATCGGCGAGTTCGACGCTCTTTCCGGCGCTGATTCTGCGCAGAAGTTGGTTGGCTTCCTCGATTCCGTTCCAGCAGAGATAATTCAGCATTTTCCGCGCTATCCTCAGGTAAAGATCCTGATCCATGCGTCTTGACAAGTCCACAACTATGCGCCATTCGGACGTTTTCTTTTTGTTTTGGCTGTCTTTGACCTTCTCGAAACCGGTGATTAATTTTTGAAGGTTCTTATGTTGTATGAAATCAGCGATTCTAATCGAAATTGTTTTGATTAATTTCGCTTCTTCCTTTAAAAAAGGTCCTTGATCCTGCTTTGGGAAGTTATTCGTATAAGAAATCTCTAATTTACCTACCGTATGTTCCTGCACCTTTATATCTGAGGTCAGCTTCCATGGAGTTTCTTTATAGGAATCAATAAAATAATCCTTGTTATTATAAGTTATCTTCGCCTGGCAGTAATCCGTGTATTGCCACCCGGGTGGAATAATTTCAACTATCTGGTTAAAAACATCCCCTAAATCCTGGTTGTAGTTTTTTAAAACCTCTTCAATCTGGTAAAGACAGTTCAGTTCCTTCGCGCGCTCTTTAAGGGCGCTCAGCAACTGATCCATCTGTGTATCCTGCTCATTCATGGTAAATGATTCCTTTTCCGATTCGTCCGTCCACCATTACTTTCAAGGGTTTTTCCAGTTCGATGGATTTGACGAATTCCGTTTCTGTTACGACTTTTTGCCGGTTCAGCCATTTCCAGTCGATCAAATTCGTCTTTTGAGTATGTTTTACGGAAAAATAACTGATTTTGAAACTTGACATGTTATGGAAGAAATGCGAACCCTGACTTAGGTCCACGTTCATATCGGGCAGCGTTGCTTCGACGATGACTTTCGCTCCGGAAATCTGGCTCCAGTTTACGGGTATGCCCAGCCATGGATCGCTGCTGCCCCATCTGCCGAATCCTATCAGCAGGTACGGTTTGTTTTGCCGGATCATTGCGGCGTTAATCTCATCAAGCTCGTCTGCGATTGTCTTGGTGTATTTCTTATCGAACTTGTCCGGATTTACATAGACGATGCGGTTTAGGTCATCGACTACGCCGTTGCCTAACACATGGTCGGAAGCGGCTAAAATTCTCGATGGATCCCTCCTCCCATTTTCCAAATCGACCTCTTCGTCGGAAATGACCATGGGACGCACCTGCAGGAAACCGAATCTTGCCGGCAGAGCTTTGCTGCGGGACAGAGTTACGGCGAATTCAATTTCGACCGGTGCGCCTACGGCATTTTCGCATGTCTCCATCAGCGAGGCGATGATTTCGTTTAAAGGAAACTCTTTAAAAACCAACACCGGTGAAAATGTTATTATCCGCGGACCTTTCATACCCGTTCCGATAACGATCCTGTCCGATTGCGGGTCGTAGGTCGAAGCGGCGTATTTAAGCGTTCCGTCCAGCTCGGCGGCATTTAAATCCGATTCGACCAGATATTCGCTCTCTTTTATCGGATCGTAAATGTACTGCTTACCCAAATTCACAGCCCAGAATTTGTTTTGAGTCTGCTTTAAAAACTCGGCCGTATTGCCAAACGGCGGACTCAAACGCGGAAACGCCGGCGAATAGACCCACGAAAGCCCTCCATCGACGATTGTTTTACCAAGTCCCAGCGCGAGATTGACGACGCCATCCTCAGGTTTCGACCTGCCGATGGGGTAGTAGTTGTATGTCTTTGCCACTCCCGATATATGCGGATAATACCTGTCTCCGAATTGCTGACCGACAACTTCCTGGATAATGACCGCCATTTTCTCATTGCGGATCGATTCGTCGGCGCGCTGCACGTAGGTTTTCGCTTCTTTGAAGAATGTCGAAGCATAGACGAATTTTACGGCTTCGATCAATCGCTTAAAACGCTCCGCAGTTTGAAATTGGTTGTTCGGGATCATTTTCGTGCCGTAAACGCCCGCAAATGGCTGGAACATGGCGTCCTCGAGCAGACTCGACGACCTGACCGCCAGAGGGCTTTTAACCTTGCTGACCAGCGACATGAGATCGCCTGTATATTCGGCGGGCAGTTCGGCTTTCTGGAACGCATTCGCTATTCGAGTGTCAGACTCATCCGAGAATGCTATATCATAAAGATCGTTGCGTTTCATGAAAGCGTCGAAAATATCGGTGGTCAGGACTGTAAAATGGGGGATGCTGATCGTTAATTGAGAATATTTCGCGTGATCGATGGAGGTTTTCAATATATCGGAGATAAAAACCAATCCTTGGGCTTTGCCTCCGATTTCGCCTTTCCCGATAGCCGTGTAATCTTCGCTTGAATCGAAAAACTTGCGGTCGAATCGAGGGAATTTTTTAATTCTGTTTGAGGCGCCGTCTATTTTCACTTGAATGCTCCTGATCTAGGTCATCGCGATGCTTTTTGTCGTTTTTCCACAGATTAAGAACCCGCCCTGCATTGGTTATTACAAATACAAAACCGCCCAACCATTTCATCGGCTGAAAGGATCGGGCGGTTTAACGGGCTATTTGACGGGTTTTATACCCATCCTCTGTCCCGGCATGCGCTTGCCACCCGGTTTACCGCGATGACATACGCGGCTTCGCGCATGTACAATTTTTTCTTCCGCGCCAGTTCGCTTACCGCAAGGTAGGCTGAGGTTATTTTAAGGTCGAGTTTGCCTAAAACCTCATCCTTTTCCCAGTAGTAATTCTGGTTGCTCTGGACTTGCTCGAAGTAGCTGCAGGTTACGCCTCCGGCGTTAGCGAGCACATCCGGCAGCATCATTATTTTGCGTTGTAAAATCGTCTCATCCGCGATTGACGAAGTAGGTCCGTTCGCTCCTTCGGCGATGACCTTTACCTTGTTCGATATCTTGGCGACGTTGTCGGCTGTGATCTGATTTTCCAAAGCTGCGGGAATGAGAATATCCACTTCCTGCTCGAGCCAATCCTCTCCCGGAAGAACCTCGTAGCCGAGTCCCGGAGCTTTATTTTTGTCGATGCCTCCGAAGCGGTCGGTTATGGTCAGCAATTCTTCAAGATCGACGCCCTCTTTTTTACGGAACGTGTAGGAAGTCTGGTCGTCTTGATCCCAGCAGGCGACTGCGATTACGTTTCCGCCCAATTGATTGTACAGCCTTATGGCGTACTGGGCGACGTTTCCGAATCCCTGCACGCTCGCCGTGGTGTTATTAATATCGATCCCAAGTTCCTTCAACGCTTCGCGGAGGGTAAAAATTACGCCATAGCCGGTGGCTTCGGTTCTGCCGAGCGAACCGCCCATCCCGACCGGCTTGCCGGTGATAACGCCCGGCAGTTTCATGCCGAAGATCGTTTCATATTCGTCCAGCATCCACAGCATGTGCTGCGCATTGGTCATAACGTCCGGCGCAGGCACGTCGCGCAGGGGACCTATGTCTCGCGCCAACTGCCTGATCCAGCCGCGGCAGAGGCATTCCTGTTCGCGGGCGCTGAGGTTGTGCGGATCGCAGATCACGCCGCCTTTGCTGCCGCCTAATGGAATATCGACGACGCCGCATTTCCACGTCATCCACATCGCCAAAGCCCGCACCGTGTTCAGCGTTTCAGCCGGATGAAACCTGATGCCGCCCTTTCCCGGACCGCGCGCGTCGTTATGCTGCACTCTGAATCCTCGAAACACCTGTACATGACCATCGTCCATCCTGACCGGAATGCTGAAAGAATATTCTCTCAGGGGAAACCTGAGCAAATCGCGCGTTCCGCTGTCGAGACTCAACAATTCCGCAATATGGTCAAACTGACTTTGCGCCATCGCGAAAGGATCGTAAGATTTATTTGCCATTTAACTCTCCAAAAATGTAAGGAAACCGTCCCAAAAGCCCTTGAAAACCGACTCAGGGCTTAGCTCCAAAATCCAAAAAACAAAGCGGCGATTCGAAAGCCAGCCCATGCTTGCAGACGCCCCCGTCTGCAAGCCCGGCGCTTTGGATCGCGCTGCAGAAGCTTGCAGACGCCCCCGTCTGCAAGTCCGGCGCTTCACATCGCGCTGCAGAAGCTTGCAGACGCCCTCGTCTGCAAGCCCGGCGCTTCACATCGCGCTGCAGAAGCTTGCAGACGCCCTCGTCTGCAAGCCCGGCGTTTCACATCGCGCTGCATAAGCTTGCAGACGCCCTCGTCTGCAAGCCCGGCGCTTTGTATCGCGCTGCAGAAGCTTGCAGACGCCCCCGTCTGCAAGCCCGGCGTTTCACATCGCGCTGCATAAGCTTGCAGACGCCCTCGT
>CAZWOY010000214.1:0-6929 GCA_964635255.1 uncultured bacterium | reverse complement strand
CAGATTGCTTAGTCTGCTAAAGGCAGACTCGCAATGACGCTTTTTTCTGCACGTATTAATAATACATTAACCAACGAATCCAATGCTAATTGTGTTTGGCGTCACAAATCAGAAATTTATGTTATTAATGTTTCCATTGAAATCACGGAAACAAATCGCGAAAATCCTTCGTAATAAAAGCATTAGCGTTTAATGTGGGAACGCTATTTCATTCATACATTTCGGAGCGACCATGAAAGCCAAACTGGCAGCCGTTTTGGTTCTATTTCTTGCATCGGTTTCTTTTTGCGGCGATTTGGCGATTACAATTTACAACGACGATTTGGGACTGGTTCGAGAGACGCGGGAATTTGATTTTCCCAAGGGCGCCGGCGAAGTGCGGTTTACCGATGTTGCGGAACAGATTATTCCTACTTCCGTGAGTTTTAACTCGCCCATCGCCTCTTTATTGGAGCAAAATTACGAGTACGATCTGGTCGATGCTCGCAAACTTATGGAAAAATATATCGACCGAAGCGTTGAGTTATATACCGAAGGCGACGGTTTCTTCCGCGGAACGCTGCTGGCTGCAAAAGGCGACGTCGTTATTAAAGAGGATGATGGCTCGATTCGTTCTATCGCCGGTGAAAAGATATTTAACGTTCACTTTCCCGATTTGCCGGAGGGTTTAATCACGCGCCCGACACTCGTCTGGCTTGTTAATTCCTCGAAATCCGGCAAAAACGACGCCGAAATCAGCTACCTGACCAATGGCATATCATGGATAGCTGAATATGTCGCGGTAACGGATAAGAATGATGAATCGCTCAACCTGACCGGCTGGGTGAACATCGACAACAATTCCGGGGCGACATACTCCGATGCGCGCATTAAGCTTATGGCTGGCGACGTTCAGATAATTAAAGACAAACGCCACTATAGAGACAGGGCGGCAATGAGGATGACAATGGCTATGGAGGAAGGCGCCGGCGGCTTTGAGGAACAGCCGTTCTATGAATACCATCTTTACACGCTGCAAAGACAATCTACCTTGCGAAACAATCAAGTAAAGCAGATTTCGCTGTTCCCCACCGCTTTTGTGAAGGATGTTAAGAAGGAATATCGCTTTGCCTGGAATCAATGGCGGGAAAAAGTTAAAGTTTTTTTATCCTTTGAAAACGAAGATGCGAACAATCTCGGCATACCGCTGCCTAAAGGCAAAGTTAGGGTCTCCAAAGAAGGCCCCGACGGCGGTCTGGAGTTCATCGGCGAGGATAAAATCGATCACACTCCTAAAAACGAAGAGGTGAAAATATCCACCGGCTTCGCCTTCGACGTCGTCGGCGAACGCAGCGAGTTAGACCGCCAGCAGAAAGGCAGAGGCGTCCACGAGAGCACAATCGAAATTAAACTCCGCAATCATAAAAAAGAGACGGTCGAAGTTATCGTCGAAGAAAATTTATGGGGGGACTGGGAAATCCTGAGCGGAACTCCGGGCTGGGAAAAAGCGTCAGCGCAGCAGGTCGAATGGACGGTGAAAGTTAAACCGGAAGAAGAAAAGGTTGTAAGATACACCGTATTAGTGAAATAACTTGACCGCTTGATTTGCAAAGCCTCAGGATGAAAGATCAATGTTAATAATCCGCTAAATCCGCACAATCTGCTGTAAATTTCTTAATGCTAAACTGGCGCGATACAGTCGAAAAAGTCAAAGGTTTAGGACCTAGACGCTGCGAATTCCTCCACAGCGAGGGTTTTCACAACGTCGGCGATATACTGATGAGAGCTCCGGTCAGATTTATCGACCGGCGGGAGTCGCCGCCTTTCAACCGCCTGCAGGAAGCGTTCGGCAAAGAGATCACAGCCGTCGGCACAGTAGAATCGTACGGTGAAAAAGGCAGATCCGGGAAAAGGCGATTCATCGTCAATCTGGGCGACGGCAGCGGCGGATATTTAAGCGGCGTCTGGTTCAATAACTACCGTTTCGTTAAACCGAAGATCAAACCGGGCGTCAGGATCGCATTTTCCGGCAAAGTCGGATTTTTCGACGGTCCTCAGATGACTCACCCCAAGCTGACGTTTTTGGATAAATCGACCGATTATAACCTCGAAACGGGACTTATTCCCATCTATCCATCGGGAGATAAGTGGACTAAACATGGCTTCACGCGCACTTTCTGGGTAAAATTAATAACTTATATTTTAAAAGACTGGGATGGATCCGGTCCTTATATTCCCGACGAAATCCGAAAATTCGACGCGCTTCTGCCTTTTAAAGAGGCTCTGAAAGGGCTGCACCTGCCGGAGAACATCGAAGAATACGACCAGGCGGTCGAATCGCTGAAGTATGCCGAACTTTTTCACCATCAGTTGCTGATGATAGCGCTGCGCAGGCGGAGACGGCAGCAGGGCGGGATTAAGATCGAGGCTGGCGAAAAGATAAAGAAATTTATCGCTGCCCTGCCGTTCAAGCTGTCCGATTCCCAAAAAGAAGTATTGAAGGAAATCGCCAACGACATGAAATCCGGCAGGCCGATGCACCGGCTGATGCAGGGGGAGGTCGGCGCCGGCAAGACGGTCGTAGCTTTAGCCGCCGCTGCGCTCGTCGCCGATGGAGGCCGGCAGACAATGATTATGGCGCCCACCGAGCTGTTAGCCCGGCAGCATTATCACAACGCCCTCGAATGGTTCCCGCAAGCCGGAATGAAAGCCGTTCTCTTAGCCGCAGGCAGGCACAGCGAGGAAATCAAGCGCGCGCTGTACGAGGCTTCAACCGGCGGCGCGGACGTCATTATCGGCACCCATGCGCTGTTTCAGGAACGAGTGAAAGTTAAGCAATTAGGTTTGGTCATCATCGACGAGCAGCAGCGTTTTGGCGTCCGGCAGAGGGCGCAGTTGATCAACAAGGGCGTGCGTCCACACGTCCTGCTCATGACCGCCACCCCTATCCCGCGAACTTTGTCGTTAGCCTATTACGGCGATCTTGAACTGTCGATCCTGAAAATGCGCCCGGGAGTCCTGCGCAACGTGTTTACAACTGTTAGGAACGACAGCGTGCGCGATAAAGTCTTCGCTTGGCTTAGAGGTGAATTGAAAAAGGGCAAGCAAGGCTATCTGATTTTTCCGGTAATCGATGAAGGCGCCGCTGGTCTCGAAGCCGCCGAAGCGCGCTTCGAACCTTATCAGAAGATCGATTTCAAGGGAATCCCTGTCGGCTTGATGCACGGCAGACAGCCGATCGAGGAAAGAATTAGAACGATGGAAGCATTCCGGGACGGCAGAATCAAGCTGCTGATGGCGACTTCGGTGGTCGAAGTCGGCGTGGACGTTCCGCAGGCGTCGCTGATGGTTATAGAAAACAGCGAACACTTCGGCTTGTCGCCGGTTCATCAGTTGCGCGGCAGGATCGGCCGGCTGGGGCAGAAATCCTACTGCATTCTCTTGACAAAGGAATTGGACGGCGATCCGGGATGGGAGCGGCTGAAGAAGCTCGAAACCTGCTCCGACGGCTTCACATTGGCTGAGGAAGACTTAAAAATGCGCGGCGGCGGCGAACCATTGGGAGCGCGCCAGAGCGGCATAGTAAAATTCAAAATCGCCGATCTCAGCGAAGACCTGAAACTGCTAAAAAAAGCCCATCTTACAGCAGAATGGCTGTTCGACAAATATCCGAAATTAGAACCGTTTCCCGAACTGCGCAAGAAATTAAGGGAGGATTACCGGAATCGTCCGCGGACGTTGTTGGCGGGATGATAAATGCGTTTATCCAAAAAGAAAACCCGGGAGAATATCCGGGTTATGATGAGCGGAGGATGAGGGACTCGAACCCCCAAGGGTGTTTAGCCCGGCGGTTTTCAAGACCGCTGCCTTGCCAATTAGGCTAATCCTCCGGTTGTCTTGTTCTCAGCCCATAAAATAATACTAAATATTTGTGATGTCAACAATTCTATATCTACTGCATCGATATTATAAAACTCATTTCGCAAACTAAAACCTAACCGGATTCTCAGTTGCAATTCCGTTATTGATTTAATAACTTGCGTAAGTTTGGGAGTAATGTTTCGATTGGTTATTTCTTTATGCTGCCTTAATATATTTCCCTTACTTTTCTATCGGAATTTTAAACTTTGTCTGGTCTTCTTTTAAGGTTAAAATTTCGATTAAGAGGTAGTTTGTAAAACCTAATTCTTTGGAGTGATTATGAAAAGATTGCTGCTGCTTACAGGACTTTTACTGTTCATCGGCTTTTCGTCCTATGCAGACGTTATCCACGTACCCGATGATGAAGAGTTTATCGGAAACGCCGTGGACGCTGCCGAAGCCGGAGATACGGTTTTAGTCGCCAACGGCGATTACAACGGTGAAGAGAATTATAATATTGTAATCGACGTGCCTTTGGTTATAATGTCGGAAGGCGGAGATGGAGAGTGTGTAATCGATTGCGGTGAGGATAACGCCGAGGTCTGTTTCGACGTCCAGGCAAATTCCGAAATAATCGGATTTGCATTGTTCGGATTCCAGTACGGCGTTAGAGTGTCTGAAGTAGGAGATTTTCTGCTTCAGGACTGCTTTATCTCAAACTCGACCAGGCACGCCGTGAATATTTCTTCTTCAGATAATTTTACGATTATCGGATGTGAAATAAGTGAAAATACGAATGAAATGGACAACGACTCTGGCGCTGGTATTTATCTGGACGTCGTCGCCGATGGAATCATCAGAAATTGCCTGATCAGCGAAAATTCAAGTTTAGCCAGGGGCGCCGGAGTTTGGGCTAACGGCGCACGCTTCCGATTGGAAAACTGCGATATCATCGGCAATATTTCGTTTTTGCATGGTTCAGGTACATTGTTAACCGCAGCCGACGCCGTAGAGATCGTGAACTGTCTTTATTCCAATAACATTTCCGAAGGCGACGAAAACGAAAACTCCAATGGCGCAGCCATTGCCATCACTTCCGGGAGCGCAGCGGTCGATCACTGCGAATTTGAGCAGAATATTACACCTAACGGTTCGGGAGGGAGTATTTACGTTTACGGAGCCGATACGGAATGCGATATTTCACATTGCGTGTTTAACGAAAACGAAGCCGGTAGATTCAGCGGCGGCGTTCATGTTTATTCCAACGCAATCTGCACAATTTTCAACTGTCTCTTTGTGGGAAATCAATCCGGCATCGACGGCGGAGGAGCCGGCGTTTCCGGAGGTTCGGAACTGGCGATTCTCAATTGCGATTTTATCGATAACGCAGCCGGCGCCGACCGTGACAACGGCATGGGCGGTGGAATCTATATGGGCCGAGATACTTCGCCATCCGTGGTTAATACCATTTTGAGAGGCAATACTGCTGACATAGGCAATCAGATATATCCTCAGAACGCTAACGTTGTCACAATCCAGAATTGCTGTATCGAGGACGGAATCGATCCCGATAATAACTGGGAATACAATGAGCTCGACGAAGGCGACAATTTCGACGACGATCCGCAATTCGTGGAAGGGCCTGATCCAATTTGGGGGATGAATGATTTTTTCCTTAGCGAAGAAAGCCCGTGCATCGATACCGGAAATGATGAGGCTCAGGAATTAGGATTGGATGAATACTCCACACAGGTTGATTTCTTCCCTGATGAAGATTTTGTGGACGTCGGTTATCACTATAATGTAGCCGACTTTGCGCTTTATGGAAGACTATACGGCTTGGTTGCCGACGCTTCCGACGAAAGTCCGCTTGAAGGTGCTGTCGTGACAACGTCTTTAGGCCAGCAGGCTGTTACAAACGCAGACGGCGAGTGGGAAATCGCCGAAGCTTTTGCTCTGAGGGAATTCAACATTACCGCTGCATTCGAAGGATTTCTCGATTCAACTCTGACAGAACTGATAATAGAAATCGATGAAGAATTGGAGATAAATTTCGGATTGCTGCATCCTGAGTTTAGAATTTCTCGCGAAGCCGTAGAAGAGGAAATGGACCCCGGTGGAGAAATGCAGATCGATATGACCATCTGGAACGAGGGAAATGCGCCGCTGCAATGGCAATCAGAATTATCCCTGCGGGATTTTGAAGACTTCGAACCCTGGGGATTGCAGGAATCGCTTAATGCTGGTCAATTGGCTGAGGACAATCGCCTTGGCGGCGTGGTTTTTGTCGAAGGAAATTATTATGTCGCCGGAGGCGAAAACGACAATATGGTTTATGTGTTCAATTCCGATGGTGAAATAATCGATCAGTTTGAGCAATTCGGCGATTCGAGATACGGCATGGAAGATATGGCTTGGGACGGTGAACTGATTTGGGGAACGGAAGACAACATGGTCTATGGCTTCTCGGTGGAAGGAGAATTGATAACGGAATTTGAGGGTCCTTTCAATTTAGCCGACAACATCGCCTGGGACTCAGATCGGGAAGTTTTATGGATTTCTTACATGACAACCGATATTGCAGGATATGACCGGGAAGAAAACAGAGCGGTGGAAAACGATCTGGACAGGCAGGATTTGAGGATCGATGGATTAGCTTATTATGCGGATGATCCGGACGGATATCCTTTATACATTCTCGCTAAGGAGGCAAACAATGCTAATGGTTTTATCTATAAGATGAATCCTGAAGATCAGGATCTTGCATTTGTAGCGGAAATTGTTTCGCCGGACGGCGAACCGGAATCGGCTTTTATTACGACCGCGATCGATCCCGTTTTAGTCAATTTCCTCACTGTTGCCGACGTATCCGATCAGAATGGCGGGGATAGAATCGATATTTTTGCGATTGAAGCCAATACCGAATGGATGCAGCTTGAACCAATGGAAGGCGAAGTCGAACCCGAAGGCGAGCAGGATTTGATTTTAACTTTAACCGGTATCGCTCCCGGAGTGTTGAATGGTCAGATTACATTCGATCATACTGCAGATGATGAACAGGTTTTAATCCCGATTACATTGACGGTCGG
>CAZWOY010000213.1:0-6943 GCA_964635255.1 uncultured bacterium | reverse complement strand
GGCGTCCCTGCCTGCCGGTTTTCAGTAAAGTTAAACGGCAGGCAGGGACGCCCGCCCCACTAATAGAGCATTTGCTAAATATTCAATGAATATTTACAATTTCAAGAAACCTGACAAGAACTGATTCCAAGTAATTCAAGGGAATCATATTCGGCCCGTCGGAAAGGGCTTTCTCAGGATTAGAATGCGTCTCGATGAACAAGCCGTCGATCCCGATCGCCGCCGCCGCCCAGGACAAATAGGGCGCAAACCTTGATTCGCCCCCTGATCTGCCGTCTAAACCCCCGGGATTCTGGACTGAATGGGTCGCGTCGAGAACAACGGGAAAGCCCAATTCCCGCATTTTGATAACGCCTGTAAAATCGACGACGAGTCTTTTATATCCAAAAGTTGAACCTCTTTCGGTGAGGATAATCTTATTATTTCCAAAGTGTTTAATCTTTTCGATGACGTGCCGCATATCCTCCGGCGCTAAAAACTGACCTTTTTTCACATTGACCGGCTTTCCGGTCTTAGCGGCGGCTATTACCAGGTCCGTCTGACGGCATAAAAATGCAGGAATCTGAATGATATCTACTGCTTCACCCGCGATATCAATCTCTTCGACAGAATGAGCGTCGGTAATTACTGGAATCCCAAGCTCGTTTTTAACTCTTGAAAGTATGCGCAATCCTTTCTCAATCCCCGGCCCCCGGTAAGAATTTATCGACGTGCGGTTGGCTTTATCGTAGGAAGATTTATAAACCAGATCTATTCCGCATTTCTGCGCAATAAGTTTTATTTTCTCAGCGTGGAAAAGCGTAGAGTCTTCACTCTCGATAACGCAAGGTCCGGCAAAAAGAACCGGCGGAGAGCCGCCGCCAATCTGCAGCCCTTCTGTAATGTCTAATTTGCAGGTAATTGGAAACGAAACGTTCACAACTGAAAATAAGTTATCATTCGCTATTCAACAGTAACGCTTTTTGCCAGATTACGCGGTTGATCTACGTCGCAGCCGCGCAGAACAGCGATATGATAGGCGAGTAATTGCATTGGAATTACTGTGAGCAACGGACTGACATACGGATCGCATTTCGGGATTCTTATTACATGGTGCGCGAATTTTTCGATATAGCCGTCCGACTCGTCAACTATGACGACCACCACCCCTCGACGAGACCTGACTTCTTCAATGTTGCTTATGACTTTTTCATAAAGCGAGTCGTTTATTGCGATGAAAAACACCGGCATGTTCTCATCGATGAGCGCAATCGGTCCGTGTTTCATCTCTGCGGCAGGATAGCCTTCTGCATGTATGTAAGAAATTTCCTTTAATTTCAATGCCCCTTCCAACGCTACCGGAAAATTTATAAAGCGCGCCAGATACAAAGCATTGGTCCTGTCAGCGAACTGTTCGGCGAGTTTTCTTATGGATTCTGACTGGTCAAGAATCCTCTTTATCTTATCGGGAATTGATCTCAATTCCCGAACAATCTCTTGACCTTTTTCTATCGGCAATCCACGCACCCGCGCCAGTTTAAGCGCAATTTGCAGTAAAACCGTAACCTGAGCCGTGAACGCTTTAGTAGAAGCCACTCCGATTTCAGGCCCGGCGTGAAGATAAACGCCGCCTTCCGATTCACGAGCGATCGTCGAACCGACAACGTTGCAAATAGCGAGCGTCAAGGCGCCTCGTTTTTTGGATTCGCGCATTGCGGCAAGCGTATCCGCGGTTTCCCCGGATTGACTGATCGATAGTGATACCGTAGCGGGTTCGATGACCGGATTGCGATAGCGGAACTCGGAAGCATACTCCACATCGACCGGAACACGCGCCAATTCCTCAATCAGATATTTACCGATTAAACCGGCGTGCCACGAAGTTCCACAGGCTAAAATTACAAATCTCTTTACGGTTGCCAGCTCTTCCTCGAAGTCAATTAAACCGCCAAGACGGGATGTTCCTTCTTCAAACCTCAGTCTGCCGCGCATCGCATCCATGATCGAATTGGGCTGTTCGAAAATTTCCTTGAGCATAAAATGCGGGAAACCGCTTTTTTCGATCTGTTCGATATCGAAAGAAATTCGTTCAACCTTTTTATCGACCGTTTTTCTGTCCAACCGGCTGTGCTTTACCTCGTTTGGCGTTACAACCGCGATATCGCCATCGTCAAGAAAAACTACATTGCGAGTGTATTCTACAATTGCCGCAAGATCGGAGGCGATAAAGTTTTCATTTTCCCCAACGCCGATAACCAAAGGACTTCCCAATCTTGCCGCTATCAACATGTTCTTGTTATCGAGGCTTAGTACGGCTATTCCATAAGTGCCTTTTATTTGCGTCAGCGCGTGATGAACTGCGAGTTCCAAATCGCCTTCAAAGAATTCTGCAATCAAGTGGGCAACCACTTCGCTGTCGGTATCGGTTGTAAAAACATGACCTTTTTGTGTCAGGTCAGTTTTTAAGGTCATGTAATTTTCAATTATTCCATTATGTACAACAACAAATCGGGATGTATCGTCTATATGCGGATGAGCGTTTACCTGGTTTGGTTCGCCATGCGTCGCCCAGCGAGTATGCCCAATGCCGATATTTGCGTGAACATTGGCATTTTCGACTTCCTGCTTCAAGCCTTCAATTTTACCGCTAACTTTGATAACGCGAAGCTTGCCGTTTTCCGGAATTGCCACCCCTGCGGAATCATATCCGCGATACTCCATTCTTTTTAATCCTTTCAACAAGATCGGAGCGGCGTCCTGAAAACCTATATAGCCGATTATCCCGCACATGTTTTGCCTTCTGTTTAAAATATGTGAATGAATAAACTATCCTTTGGGCTGAAATCTATGAAGTAACGGCGTTGCAGCCTTATCAGCTCAAAAGCAACAATATTCAGATTAACCTTTCTTAACGCCCGATGCTGTGATATGCATCAAAAGTGTTAAAATAACGTCAATCTAAATTAATTTAGAATATTACTACGTGCATAAAATAGTTGCCATCTCTAGGAATCTGATGGAATGCGGATATTAATCAATATCAAGCATTATCAAGATATTAGGAGATTGCTTAGTCTGCTAAAGGCAGACTCGCAATGACACTTTTTACTGCACTTAGTAATAACAAGAATTACAATTTATTTTTCATTCTTGCAAGGAACGAGATACGAGATGACAGTTAATTTAACCATTAATTATTTTACAAAAGCAGCTAAACTGAAAATCAACTGTAAAACGCATCGCTGTCTCCCAAGCCATTTCGCTTAAAAAACCGAAGAACTGGCTTCTAATTTATCAGTTCCTTTTTTGTAATCCTGCCGGTAGAAGTTCGCGGTAAGTCCTGATAAAATCTGATAACGGCAGGCGCTTTGTACAAAGCCATCCTCGACTTGCAATATTCGGCAAGTTGTTCTGTAGTAACAGTTGCTTCATCTTCCAGTACTATGCATGCTTTAACTTCCTGTCCCATCGTTTCGTCGGGAATGCCCACGACCGCCACTTCCTTTACATCCGGATGACCATAGAGAACGGCTTCGATTTCTGTCGGATAAATGGAGAATCCTCCCTTTACGATCCGCTCATTCTTTCTGTCCACAAGGTAAAAGAAACCGTTGATATCCATTTTTCCAAGATCGCCTGTATGGAACCAGCCGTTTTTGATAAGCTCGGCGGTAGTGTGAGGTTTATTGACATACCCTCGCATCACATTCGGACCTTTTACGACAATCTCGCCGATTTCGCCGATCGAAATTTCTTCGCCGTTTTCATCGACAACTTTCATTTCAACGCCGGGAATCGGATGCCCCAGCGAGCCGACGCGCCTGCCGGTGCGCCATTGATTGAATGACACTACCGGCGAGGTTTCAACGGTTGTATAGCATTCCAAAATGTAGGTGCTGAATTTCTTCTCAAATTCCTTCAGCAATTCCTCCGGAATAGCGCCGCCGCCGCAGATGCATAACCTTAAAGTGTTCTCGTTATCTATTTCTTCATCGCCGATAGCGTCGAAGAGGATTTTATACATCGAGGGCACGCCGATGAATAATGTTGAAGCGCCAATTTTCAGATACTCAATTACTTCATCCGGCTCGAATTTTGGAATGCACTTTATCGAAGCGCCGGTTTGAAAGGCAATGTTCAGAATCAGCGTCTGACCCATAGGCGTGAAGAATGGAAGCGCTCCCAGTATTTCATCATTTTTGGCAGGTTTAATAATTTCACGGCAGGCTTTGGCATTGGACATAATATTGCCATGAGTCAATTCCACGCCTTTGGGAATTCCCGTAACTCCAGCGGTATATTGAATTACAGCCGGATCGTCGTCATCGACGTCGGCTATGTCCGACATGGGATGGCTGCGGGAAATCAAACGGGTTATACTTAATGTTTCCGGTGGAATTTCCTTGCCAAGAATAATTATATTCTTCAGCGACGTAAGAACGGATAACTGCCGCGACAACTCATCATAAAATCCTTCCCAGACAATCAAAGCTTTAGCCTCACTGTCCTCGAGCATCCAAAATACTTCTCGCGCTTTATACATTGTATTTACCGGCACGACTACAGCTCCCAGCCGCAATACGGCAAAATAGGCGATAGGAAAATGCGGGACATTGGGGAGCATGATCGCAACCCTGTCGCCGCGGTTTATGCCGAGTTTTTGCAATCCTCGAGCCAACCTTTTTATCGCTTCATGTATCATCGCATAAGAAATATCCCCGCCGGGATGCTTGATTGCGACGTTTTCTTTAGATGCGTTTACAGTTTGTTCTAATGGGTGGTTTAGGTTCATGTTTAAAAAAATGCTGCCTTTTTCTTACATTATTCTTTTTAAGAGTTCCAGTTTGTCGTGACTGGACATATTCAAAATACGGTTGATCAGTTCCAAATCTATATTTGATAGTCTGATCGGACCGTCTGGAAAGCCGGAGCTTTTGGGATAAGGACCTGATCTAAGGGTCTGTGTCATTTCGCCTAAATCCTTGCTTTCCATTTTAAGCATTTCTAAAAATTCAGGATCGTCGGCGATTTTCTCAAAAGCGACTTCAATTTTCTTCAAGCTTCGCTGCTGCGGTTTTTGCTGACCGGCTTCAATTTGCCGCAGCGTAGCCAAACTGATGTTGGCTATTTCTGCAAATTTCTTCTGTGAAAACCCAAATTTCTCACGCCAATGCTTAAGGTCGTGAATGATTGCATCGTCCATTGGATACCTCTTCTAAAATTATAAGGATCTTTCTCATGCCGCGCTTTGCGCACAATGCATGAAATTTATTAAATGGATAATCGCTTGCATAAATCACTAAATTTTCAGCAACTTAAGTTCTTTCCGGACCAGTGCGCCAGCTCCGCCTGACGTCGAAAAACAGAAAGCGCAGACGCTTTAAATTGAATGGAAATTCACGGTCAATTTGTCAAAGAGACAATTCTGAAGCGTTTAAATCCAAACTTCACGATCCAGACTGCGATATTGTATGGCTTCGGCAATGTGTTCAGGTTTAATAATATCTGAATCGTGCAGATCCGCAATTGTTCGCGAAACTTTCAGAATCCTGTCGTACCCTCGAGCCGACAATCCAAGCGTGTTCATCGCCGCTTTCATCAGGTTTTCGCCTTCGCTGTCTATGCGGCAATGCCTGCGTATCTCGCGGGGTCCGATATCCGCATTCACATTAATGTGTTTCTGATTTTTGTAGCGCTCCGTTTGGATAAGGCGCGCTTTCAAAACCCTTTTACTAATTTGCGACGACGGCTCGCCCGGTTCTATCTTTGTCAGATCCTTGTACTCGACCGCCGGAGCTTCGATTTGTATATCGATTCTATCCAGCAGCGGCCCGGATATCTTGCCCTTATAGTTCTGAATTTGTATCGACGTACACCTGCAATCCCGCGTCGGATGCCCATAGTATCCGCAGGGGCAGGGATTCATTGCTGCAACCATAATAAAATTCGCCGGATAGTTCAGCGATATTTTTGCGCGCGTCAACGAGACATATCCTTCCTCAATCGGCTGTCTGAGAACCTCCAGCACGTTTTTCTTAAATTCAGGCAATTCATCCAGGAATAAAACCCCGTTATGCGCCAGCGATACCTCGCCGGGTCTTGGTATCTGCCCGCCGCCGATTAATCCGGCGTCAGAAATCGTATGATGCGGATTTCGAAACGGTCGTATCGCCAGCAGCGGCTTATTGCGCGGCAGCAAACCCACAACCGAATAGATCTTGGTCGTTTCAAGCGCTTCTTCCTGGTTCAAATTCGGCAAAATTGTCGGCAAACGCTTCGCCAGCATGGTTTTCCCCGATCCCGGCGGTCCGATCATAATAACGTTGTGCCCGCCCGCCGCGGCTATTTCAAGGGCTCGTTTCGCCTGTTCCTGCCCTTTGACGTCGCTGAAATCCACATGATAGCTGGCTGCAATGCTGAACAGCCGGTCAATGTCAACCCTCACGGGCGCGATATCGATCTCGCCGTTTAAGAAAGATACAGCTTCGCGAAGGTTTGAAGCCGGTATTACATTAAGTCCCTCCACTATCGCCGCTTCCTGGGCGTTAGCCTTGGGAACGATAACATCGTAAATCTTACTTTTGGGCAACGCGGCGGCAACCGGCAGCACGCCTTTGATCGGTCTTAATGTTCCGTCGAGAGCCAGCTCGCCTAAAATGACATACTTCTGAAGTCTTTCCACAGATACCTGACCGGTCGCGCACAATAAGCCGATTGCTACCGATAAATCGAACGCGGCTCCTTCTTTCTTAATCGAAGCCGGAGCTAAATTGACAGTGATCCGCTTTGGAGGAAATAAAAAACCTGAATTTTTTATCGCAGCAATAACCCGTTCGCGTGATTCTTTTACAGCGCTGTCGGGAAGCCCAACGGTAACATAAGCGAATAAACCCGGATCGAGATGGACTTCGACCTTTACGATATATGCATCTATTCCTTGAACGGCTGCAGAAAGCGTCTTGGC
>CAZWOY010000212.1:0-6973 GCA_964635255.1 uncultured bacterium | reverse complement strand
GTTCCTGCCTGCCAATGCGTTCCTGCAAGGTTAAGAAGGCAGGCAGAGACGCCTGCCCTACTGGTAGAATTTTTTATTTTCCCAGTAGCACGGATAATTGCGGATAAGCACGGATTTATCCGCGATTATCCGTTGCATCCGTGTCATCCGTGTTCCTATTTGAGCGCAGATTTAAGAGCTTGCAGACGAGGGCGTCTGCAAGCTCTCAATTCTGCAAGCTCTCAATTCTGCAAGCTCTCAATTCAGCAAGCTCTCAATTCTGCAAGCTCCCAATTCTGCAAGCTCCCAATTCTGCAAGCTCTCCAAGCCGGTTCAAATTACTTGATCACCACCAATTTTCTGGTCTGGTTGAATCCTTCACAGCTCAGCGTGTATAGGTAAACGCCGCTTTGGAGTTCGCCGGCATTCAGTCTCAATGTATGGCTTCCCGCGCTCATTCTTGGACTGCTGATTTCAGCGACTATCCTCCCCGTCAGATCGGTCACAGTCAGTTCCACTTCGCTTGCGGCTCGCAGATTAAAAGAAATATTGGTCGATGAATTAAATGGATTGGGATAGTTTTGCGCTAACGAAAATTCGCCCGCAGTCAAATCCGCATCTTCCCGCCCGGGTGCGCTCCATTCGGAATCGCGCGACCAGTAAGCCGTAACTTCCATATCTTCCAGATTGGCGGTATTTTTAAAATTACTGAACACCGCATACCAGTTTTCATCCGTTGGAAGTGAAAATTCCACCCTCCCATCTTCCTCGGCGTCGATCTGATTTAAAGCCTCGAATCGCTCGCGGCGCAGGAATCTCTGATAATTGATCTCGTCGCAGAAAAATAACTTTGTCTTTGCAGTGTAAAGTTTCGCAAAAAACGAAGAATACTGCCAAATTCTGCCGTGAATGATCTCATCCTGCGGCGCGTAGTCGAGGATCAGATTAAAGTGATTTGCCGGATCGTCGATCTCTTCGGCTGCGTGAATGTTCAAACCCGGCTGCTCGCAATCAAGACTGTGCGACCAATTATAGACGGCGCCGTCCTCCGCCATTTCAACGACCTGAACGTTGGCGTTTGCATTTTCAGGATACCGAGCCAGATCGCTGTCGATGCGAATGAATATATTCCTCTGATCTCCGATAGTTATAGTCGCTTCGCCATTGCAGTCGGTGAAGGCGAAGTTGCAGAACAGGAACGGCCTGTGCTGGGGATACAGATATTCGCTGTAAACGATTATCCTCGCGCCATCGACAGGCAATTCGTTAGAATCGGTCAATTCGATGTTCAGAGTGGCGGTTCCCTCAGTGTAGCGCGAAGTTACGTTCTCAGAAAAACCATCGCCTCGATATTTGTAAATACCCGGAATCTGCCGTCCTTCATACCTCAAAGAGTCGTCGATGTTATTCTGAACCGGTTCCCAAACAACCCACCTGCCGGCGTAAAACTCATTCCAGACATGGTCGTTGCAGATATTCGAGCTCGCGGCGGCGGGGATCAGCGCGGCGCGCGCAGCGGCGGCTGTCAGGTCCTGATGTTCGCCGCAGCGTCCCATGTGGAGGTGGTATATCCTTACAGGTTGTATCGGCCGCTCCTGCCTTGAATCAAAAACCATCGACTGCCGCACCCATTGATTTACCACGCCAACAGCTCCATTCTCCGCAGTTCCATTGCAATGCAGATTACTCCAGAGGACGCCGCAATCCTCTAACATTTCGCTGAGCAGCGGATAATCTTCATCGGCATGGTTAAATAAATAATCCCGCCAAAATACGCCCTGTTGGTTAGGGCTTTCCGGATTGCCGGTTTCCGGATTGATATAAATTGGGATCTCGTCGGAAATTCTCGGATGCAATACCCACCAGTAGTAATAATACGGATCGATCTCAAGCGAGACTGTGTCCTCATCGGCGGTTTTAATCTGATACTCTAAGGTCGAGTAAAAGTTATCGTCATCGACCGACCCATGATCCACCACCCTGACATAATCCAGCGCTTCATCGGCGGCGTATATCCCGAGAGCGTTCTCCTCGATCAATTGATAATACAAGCTGCCGCGGCTCCACAGGTCATGGGAAATATTGGCAATCGTGAAAGCCGCTTCATCCACGATGTTATCATCGCAATTGACGACTATATCCGCTAACATCTCCCGGTAAAACGCCCCGGCATCACCCGAAAAACGGCTTAATGATTCCAGAAGATCGGCGCGCAGCCAACGCGGAGTCCTTTCCACCGCCTGCCAGACAATCTGCTCAACCTCATATTCATGTCTCAGCTCGGCAATCGATCCGTCTGCGCCGTTCAATTGGAGAGTATAATGACTTCTTTCCGGTATCCTGACAACGTTTGAAACCGTATCCAGCGGAACCCAGTCATTTTGAGCGTTAATAACCGGCAGCAAAGATTCTCTTGCTCGAACGGACGCGGACAGGTCGCTGCCCGACGCCAGCTTCGCCGGTTCAAACCCAATGCAGTTCATGGATTCCGGTAAATTCTTCCCGGTAACGCCGGTCGAAATATTTTCCGCTTCTGTATTTGCGACTGTAATTAAGAAAATTATAAGAGTTAAGAATAAGCCCCTCCCCATTCTCCGAATTGAATCAAACATGTTAAACCTCAAATGTTTTTGGAGATTGTTCTCTGTAGTAAAATCAAGGGCGGTAATCGTCCAATTCCTCGAAATGTAAATTTCAACCTTTGAAACTTAAAATATAATAACCGGAAAACGGACTTTTTGCAATGATTCTACTGTGGGTTTTCCGGAACGGGATATAAAAACAAACCGTTGTTATTACTTTGTACTAAAAAATGCAAGTGAATTCTACCTGTTCACCATTACTGGGAAAATAGACCGCTTAATCTCCCCCATTCTATCTGAAGGGGGGATACAGGGGGGTTGCGACTTACGTCGGAAAATGAGTCTATTTTCATATTGCGTGGTGAAGCTTGCGTCATGAGCAATTACTGCAGGTTGCCAACTCGTTCCCACGCTCCTGCGTGGGAACGAGATATAGATTATGCGCATCAAAGCGTATCTACACTATTTAATGCACATAGTAATAATTACATCTGCGATTGTTATTTTTTGGAACTCAAAGAAAATCCTAAAAGAAAAATAAGAAAGCCCTTGATAAATCTGTCTTGATTTGATATTTTATAATTAGTTCATAATTCACAATTTCGTTTCGAGGGGAAGCATGAGATCCATCAGGTTTACGCTTATTTTTGCCGTAATTCTCGTATTCAGCTTAGCGGCGTTTGCGATGGAGTGGACTCCGGTTGCGTCTTCAGACCGTTCGCTTAAATCTCCGGCAGTCAAGACAATAAAGTCAACAGACGCTGAACTTATTTTAGAGATGAATATCTTCGGCATATTCGAAGAGGAAGTCGATACGGATGAAGGCAAATTCCACAAGCTTTATCTCAATGATCTTAAAACGGCAACCGGTCAAGACACAGGCGCGCCCTCCTATCCATATCACTCGGAAATGATCTCCATACCTCGTCATAAGAAAGCTGAATTGCTTAAAGTCGAGTTCCAATGGAAAAAAATAGATAACAAGCGTCTTTACCCGCTGCAGGTTCCCCGGAGAGACAATGACGAAAAATTGGAATTCGCATTTAATCCGCAGGCGTATAAAACCGATGAACCGGTTCCCGCAGAAAATGTATGGCTCAGCCCGATTCAAGGCTGGAGCGGGATTCAGGTCGCGGGACTGCATTTCTGTCCGGTCAGGTATATCCCAGGCTCCGGGTCGATTGAAATAGCCGTAACCATCAGAGTCGAAATCGGATTTACTCCCGGCGGTCGAGACGATATTATCAGTTCCTCTTATCCGAACCAAAAAATTATCGATTTGCAGGAAAAACTATTGCTGAATCCTCCGCCCGAACCTCCCCGCGCTTTCGATGCAGACGAGCCGGAACCTGTGCGGCTTCTGGCTGTGGTCGAAGAAGACGCGCTCGAGACCGTGCAGCCGCTGATCGACTTTCACCATAAACGCGGCTTGCGAACCGAAGTCTGGCTGGCGGACGCAATAGAGGACGAATTCGAGATCAGAGACCGGATCGAAGAAATGTACGTCGATGGTCTCTGGTACGTATTGCTGATCGGCGACGGACATGAGGATCACTTTCACGTTCCGATGCACGATTGGGATACGGACTATCCCGGCGGCTGTCCCGACAACGGACCAACCAACACTTACAGCGACAGTTGGTTCACATGTCTCGATCCGCCCGATGAAGATGGCTGGGACGATCACATACCTGAACTGGCGATTGGCAGATTGATCTACACCGGCGACAATTTCGACCAGCTTGAAATTCAGGTTTCAAAACTGATGAATTACTACACTTGGGAGAACGTTCAGGAAGACGGCGAATGGCTGGGGAATTCGCTGTTTTTAGGTTCAAGACCCGGTCGGGATGATGAAGACGATGCGTTTGTGAACCCGAAACAAACGATACAGGAGCGCGAGTACAACCTTCCCGCTCCTAATTTTACGCTGTTAGACGGCAGGGATGAAGAAGTCGATAACAATACCGTAATACAATTTATCAATGACAACGGCGTCGGGACGTTGAACTATCGAGGACATGGCAGCAGCGGCCGATGGGCGCTGTGGAATCAGGCACGGCAAAGTTTCGACGATGACGATATCGAACGGTTGGAAAACGCTGGAAATCCGTTTATCGTGCTCTCCTGCGCCTGTCAAACGGGCAATATAGCCACGTATAACTGGGATTGCCTGATCGAATCGTTCCAGAAGCATGATAACGGCGGCAGCATGTCCGCTTATGGCGCAGTAATTTCTTCATGGCGGGACGGCAACGACCACTGGGATATAACGATGTTCAGCGCCTGGTTTAATGAAGGCGTTTATGACGTCGGCTCTGCGAGCAATTTCGCATCCATATCGACGGTCAACGCGTTCATGGGAAACCGCTGGCCTATCATCGGCCTGTTGAATTTCAGAACTTATTTATGGCTTGGCGATCCAACGCTTGAACTGCGAATTGAAGCTCCGGCTGAGGCGGAAGTTGAAATCGTCGAATTCCTGCCGCTTGGTTCGGAGGAAATAACGGCGCGAGTGACAATCGGCAATGAGGCTCTGGAGAACGCTTGGCTGTGCATTCGCAATGAAGAAATCGAAGATTTTTATTACCTGGGCGTGAGCGCTGAAAACGGCGATATCGTCATTCCATTGGACGATCCAATCGCTGAACCGATGCTAATCGACTGGATGGTTTATCATCGCAATACGATCCCGGCGGAAGGCGAAATCCTCGCTTTAGACGGCTTTGGCGCGGTTCAAGGAACCGTAACCGAACTGGCAAACGGCGCTCCGATCGAAAACGCGGCCATCGAAGTAACCGGCTTCAATTTAGCCGCTCAATCCGGCGTTAACGGCGCATACCGAATCGAAAACGTTCCGGTCGGCGAACACCGGCTGATCGCCAATGCGGAGGGATTTCACACTCAGCGCGCCGATATAGAGGTTATCGCGGACGAAGCCGTCGAACTCGATTTCGAAATGCGATTCAGCGAATTAGCCCTCGATACCGGTCTGGTTCATCAGCGGATGGAAATCGGTCAGGACGCCGTTTACAGGGCGGTTGACATTTCAAACAGCGGCGACGCTCCTTTGGAATGGTCGGGACGTCTGGACTTTAATTCCGGCGGCGAATTGTACGAAATCGTTCATGAGTTCGATCCGGTCGCGGCTTTGCCCAACGGCGACGCCCGGCTGAACGGAATGGTCGTCATCGAAGACACGCTTTATATGGCGGGCGGAAACAGAAACGCCGATCCCAATTACCTGTACAAATTTTCGCTTGCGGGTGAATATTTAGGTCAAATCGAACAGCCCAACGGCGGCTTCAACGGTCTGTTCGCCATTGACTATTACGACGGACATATCTACGGCAGCCCCGATCAGCGCATCTTCATCATGAACCGGGAAGGCGAAATCGAGCGCATGGTATTGGGACAGTTTAATCCGAACCGGGCGTTGACGGTTGATGACGAGGGATTGATCTGGACGGGCGATGGAAATAATCCGATCTATCAGATTCAAGACAACGGTCAAGTCAGGCTCGGACTGCCGGTCAATATGAATATCCACGCCTTAGCCTGGGCGCCCTGGATGGAGGACGACTATAAATTATTGGCTCTCATTCTCGCCGAAGAAGGCGTTCCCGTACAGTTAGCGGCTATCAACGCAGTGGACGGCGAAACCAGGCGCTTAGCCGGTCTCAGCGTCCAGGAAGACGAAACGCCCGGCTGCGCCCTGACCGTAACCGACCGGTTCATCCCCGGCAGGCGCGTCCTGATCGGACTGATAAAGCGCGGAGCGGAGCGGACGGTAAAATACTGGGACTTGGGCGCAATCGACACCTGGCTGAGCGTGTCCCCGCTTGAGGGCGTTATCGACCCCGGAGACACGACGGCGCTGGAATTTGCGTTTAACGCGGAAGGCTTTGAGGACGGTATGGAGCTGACGTCGGAGCTGATAATCGCGAACAACGGCAATGACCCCGAGGTCCATATCGACGTAGTTCTGGAAATTGTCGATCTCGACGTCGCAAATCCCAACCGGCGACCGGAGATTCCGGAACTGACCTTAGCCGCCTACCCCAATCCGTTCAACAGTTCCACAACCATAACTTTCGGCGTCCCGCGCCAAACCGAAGGCGTGCTCGCGATTTACAACACCACCGGCCAGTTGGTCGAAATCCTGGCGCAAGGCTCGTTCCGCGCAGGCTGGCACAGCCGCGTCTGGACAGCGGACGCCGCGCCGGCGGGGTTGTATTTTTGCGCGATTAGGACTGAAGCGGGGGTTAAGTGCCGGAGGGTTTTGGTTTTGAAGTGATGGGATTTGTGATTGAACTTGGTTATTTTGCACAGAGGAAATTGGTATTAGCTTTTGTTTCTGGGAAAATAGAAAATCCCACCGGTAGGGCAGGCGTCTCTGCCTGCCTTCTCGG
>CAZWOY010000211.1:0-6983 GCA_964635255.1 uncultured bacterium | reverse complement strand
GTCTATGTTATTACTTTACAATGGTATGGAATATTGAGTTTCAAACGCCCGTTATTACTATCTTTATCTAAACTAAGAGTTTTATATTTTTAGATTGTAATGTTTCAGAAAAGCTTTAAAACAAAAACGAGGAAGACAAGAATATACGATTTCAGTTGATTTAGCGGAGTTTTTTTTCGTAAAATTATACAATGCTGGCAATTGAGGAACACAATCTAGAACCATGAGTGATACTTTACCTAATGTTTACGCAGTAATTATGGCGGGAGGGTCCGGGACTCGTTTTTGGCCGCTTTCGCGTGAAACATACCCCAAGCAGGTGCTCCCCATAACAGGATCCAAAAGCCTGATTCGGAATACAGTTGACAGAATTAACGGTCTGATCGACTTAAAAAAACAGCTAATCGTAACAAATCAGCAGCAAGAAAGAATTATTAAATCGCAAATACCGGAATTGCCCGCAGAAAATTTCATAATTGAGCCAAAACCAAGAAATACCGCCGCCTGTATCGGTTTGGCTGCGCTCCATATAAAAAGACTCGATCCCAAAGGGATAATGGTGGTGCTGCCTTCAGATCATCTGATAACAAGCGTTAACGTATTTCAAAGAACGATCCGAACCGGCGTCGAGCTGGCGGTTAAATCAAATCCGCTCGTAACGATCGGAATCCCGCCGACAAGAGCGGAAACAGGCTATGGCTATATTCAGTTCGAAACGTCGAATGACGGTTTGCCGGATGATGTTTTCAAAGTCAAGGCATTTGCAGAAAAACCGAACAAAGCAACTGCAGAAAGGTTTATAAGCGTCGGCGACTTTTATTGGAACAGTGGAATGTTTATCTGGAGCGTCGAAAGAATCCTGCATGAAATTGAAGAATATCTTCCCGAGCTGTTTGAACAGTTGGGATATATTGACAAAGCTTTTAAAAAGTCCGATTATAATAAATTGGTATCGGAATATTATAATAGAATAAAATCGATTTCCATCGATTATGGCATTATGGAAAAGACGAAAACTCCGGTGTATATGCTTAAAGGCAATTTTACCTGGAGTGACGTCGGGAGCTGGGACGAATTATATCGATTGCTGTCTAAGGGCTTAGGCGGAAACGTATCGGAGGGTGAAGTCGTGACGCTGAGCGCCGATAATAATTTACTGTTTTCACCCGATAAAATGACGGCAGTGATCGGTCTGGACAATATCTTGGTCGTAAACACTGAGGACGCGACTCTGATCTGTCCATTAGACCGTGCGCAGGATGTTAAGCTTATCGTTGAGAAATTGAAAAAAGAAGGCCGGAAGGACTATCTTTGAAACGCGATCTGAAAGCTGAAAAGTTATGCATGGAATTAGAGGAGATCGTCGAGAAATTATTCCCTGAAATCAGACGTGAAGACGGGAATTTTCAATCCGGACCTTGCACAATCAGAGGAAAAAAAGTATTCTTTCTCAATAAGCGGCAGACTTTAGAAGAGAAAATTGCGGCTATGGCAAATGCTATAGCCGGCTGTAATATCGAGAAAGTTTACCTCAAACCGGTTATTCGAGCAGAAGTGGAAAAATATGCAATCTTGGAAGACTAAATTGACGGGAAAAAGAGGAGTTTAAATGGATATTTCATTACTTAGATTTTTCCCGCTCTTTTCGGATTTAAGCGCATCCGAACTTGAGTACGTCGGAAGTCTTGTTGTCGAACGAAAATTCCGTAAAAATAATCTCATTATTTTCGAGGACGACGTCGGCAACAATCTCTTCGTCATAAAAAAAGGCCGAGTTAAAATCTCGCATATCTCATCCGAAGGCGGAGAAGCGATATTGGCGATTTTAGGTCCGGGCGACTTTTTTGGCGAGCTCTCGGTCATCGATGGACTGGGAAGAAGCGCTTCGGTGACGTCGATCGACGACGTCGAATTAATCATGCTCCAGCGCTCCGATTTTATGGAACTGCTCGAAAGAATACCCAAGATTGCTATCACGCTGCTAAAAGAGTTAGCCAGCAGAATCCGCAAATCGGACAGCCATATACGCAGCCTTTCCCTCCTCGACGCCAAAGGCAGAGTCGCTTCAACCTTGATCCGTCTTGCTGAAGACATCGGGAAGATTAAACAGGATCGGATTGTGATTGAAGAACTCCCGCTCCAACGCGACCTCGCGTCCATAGCCGGCACATCACGGGAAACAATTTCGCGCGTAATCAAGAAATTCGAAGAAGAAGGGCATTGCGAAATAGATAAAAATGCGCTGATGTTCAACGATTTTGAGAGGTTTAAGAAGCTGTATAGTTAAACTCACGATTTTGATGGTAAAGCTGAAATGTGACATATTGCTAAGATATTAAGCTTTTAATTTCCAGTATTATATTCTTTTGCGTTAAATTTAGTTATGTTAGAGTTCAAGCTTCAGCTTGCAGGGCGGGTTCTTAACCCGCCGGAAGCCCAAGCCATTCATCAGCCAGTAGGTCAGCAAAGGCGAGTATATAATCTTGGTTCATCCGATTATTGCATACTTAAGGATTCCTGAATAAAACATATTTTTTGGAGTGACCGTCAGGTGTCCTCACCTGACGGTATAAGCGTTGTTTTAACAACACTTATCTGCCACGTGGGGACACGTGGCAGGCACTCACTTAATCCGGAATTTAGTCTCGTTCCCACGGTGGAGCGTGGGAACGAGACTAATCATTGATAACGTGTACTTTTAATATGTTATCTCGCAATCTTGCCCATTTTTTTATCTTGCGGATATGTTCTCCCCGGAATGTCAGTATTACCTTTGGTTTTAGATAATCTAATTCAACCTGAACCAATTTGTCATTCAGGCTTAAATACTCTGAATATTTCTCCCTTGTGGCAGTGTATTGCCTAAGAGTATTTGGATTAATATCCCTGGTTGTGTGAAGGCTGAATTTGTAATAATTGGAAACGGCAATTACCCGGTGTACATCATTGAGACTCTTTAAGATTTCATTTCGAAATGTTCTCAGAAAGATCCCGGCAAGTGCAGGGAGGATTCCAACTCGATAAGGTTCAATTAAAACCTCATTATAGGGAACTTTCCCATCTTGATATTCAACCGGATTAAAACCATATTTCAACTTTTCAACTAATTGAGTCCGGGAAAAGTTATCCTGATAAAACCGGTCTCTTTGATCGAGATTTTGTGCCATTCCGTATATCAGCAGCCTGCTGTCCGGATAAAGCTCTCCAGCCAATGGAACAAAGGAGGATACAATTGTCCCTTGTCGTTCCTTGTGGCAATAATTTCAGAAAAGCCTTTTAACGGATTTAAATCATAATTATAGAATGTCTCGACTAAATCTGAGTATGTCATAGTATATTTCCTTAGTTTTTTGTTTAGATTTCGGATATTTCGATTCAAAAAATAGAATAAAAAAGCATCCCTCAGTTAAGAAGGATGCTTTCGATTTGGCTTTCACCTATCGCATGCTATATAAAAACTCTTCCTCGTAAAACGTATCGTCTCGTTGGATTGGAAATCTTGAATAGGGTAGGGACGACTGCTCAATTTCAGCATACTCGCCGTCTTTGGTGAGTTTTAGAAATCGAAGCAGCGTTTCTTCGTCTGTCCTTTTTTCTTTTGGTTCGGTTTCCATTGTGGTATCCTATATTAATCAAGAATGATTTTTTTCCCTGTGTCGTGTTCAATCTTGTTTTTAAAACCTAAAAGATCGATTTCAAATCCGCAATTGCAAACAAGCTTAGAATCTTTTGGGAATGGGATAGCTCCTTTTTTTCGGTAGTCCTTGTCTATCCTAGGTTTTTGAGTTAACTTGGCGTATATTCTATGTTGTGTTCCACATTTTGGGCATTCCTGCACAAGTTCAACAACATCAACAGAACCAGGCTTTGGTGGAGAAGGAGGCAATTGGATATTTCCACCAGCCTGAGCAGCCTGTCTGAATATTTTATCATCCTGTGTGGCAAATATCTTAAAAGCAGTGGTCGAATCAAAAAGTAAAGAACAAATTGTCTGAATCCTATATACAACATCCGCGAGCTTAGGATCGCTGTCAATTTTATTAATTCTAAGCCCGATTTGTTCCAAATCTTCAATCTTAATTGATCGTCCGTGTGATCTCCACTTGGAATGATTTGTCAAATCTGATGCAATTTCTTCCGCTCGCTCACGTCTCATTTCCTCTGTAACCGGTAACTTCCGCATTTCAGTTTCTGTCCACTTTCTAAACTTGTAGTTACAGAGCCAATCCTTGACCAGGTCTTCAGCAAACTTTAAAGAATGCAGAACACTTCCTAATTCACCGGGGGATATTTGTGCAACCATCGTTGCATCAAAGGGATTCAGCCTGCCGTCCCTTTCGGCTTCAGCTCGCGTTTTTTGTACCCAGTCAATATAATCATAAGCTGAAATTACAGAACGTCCGATCTTCATTTGCGCATCGATCGGACCTAAACTGCCGGTTTCTGTCATAAGGATTTCATCTCCTGAAAGCGCAATTAACGTGCCGGCGCTCTTTGCCTCTCCAGATATTACGAAGGAAACGGTCTCAAAATTGTTTCTTAGGAATTTAACAATCTCTTCCGCTGTTTCACCTCTACCACCGGGCGTCTCAAGGTAAATATCTATTTTCCGATGATCTCTTCGATTTGAAAGTAAGTCGTGAAATATGTAAAAATCGGATTGATGCAAAGGTACTTCAGGAATGTGTTTATTGAAAGCGGCACAATAAACAAACAAGTAAGAATCCCGCAGTTTGTTATATTCCCCTATCAGCCTTTGAAGTTCAACTTCAAAATCGCTCCCGCTGAGCTTCTTTTGAATGTACTCGTTAATAATGCTCATTCTACACCTTAGTTAATTTAGTTAGTCTTCTATGAAGAATACGAAAAAAACAAAAGAAAAGCAAGTGAAAATCAATTCCAAAAAATGTATCAAGGTTCTCCACTTTACCGTGTCCTGGTTCAGCATGATTTGGAGTTTTGGACTATGTTTGTTAGCTGGTACTCCAAATACTGAGCGCATAAAATGCACACTTATTAATGGGTTTTCTAAGGCATAAAGGGGTCTATCGTCCGGTGAGTTTTTACTTCTTTTTCATACCTTCGGGGAATGTTGCTTCCCCAGGCTGGTCTCACCGTTTCGATGAGCCTCTGCTGGTCTATCCCTTGGCGAGTTGCTCCCCAGCAGAGCTCGCTTCCGTTTCAACCAGCGCCTGAAATATAGTCCAAGTTATCATTTTTATCAACAGATTGAACCTCAATTCGGTTTTTTTTTAAGTTTTCCTTTCGTCGCAACCGGGCTCGTTCAAGTTTACGTTTGCGATCTGCAAAGATGGCTGTTTCACGCCCTTCAAGTTTATCCGCGGGCGTGACATAGCCGATTGCGCTATGCAGGCGAACATTGTTGTAATGATCGACATATTCAACTGTCAAACGACGCGCGTCTTCCATTGAAAGCGGCGTTCCCGGACGAATGCGCTCACGCTTTAGTGACTGACGCCACCGTTCAATCTTGCCGTTGCTCTGCTGATGATAGGGCGATGTCCTCACGTGCGTCATACCGCAAACACGGATGAACTCTCCGATACTGACCGCGCGCTTCTTCAACGCTACCGAATTTACCAGTTTCGATTTAGTGAACTATTTTCAGTTTAAGCTTTCGCTGTAGAGTATCATACCTCTACCCAATGCCCTGTCCTCCAATTTAGCAATTTTTTTGTGTCAACCTATATCGGGACAAGACACTTCATTCCGTCACACTTCATCCTATTCCCAGTCTCTCGGATTGAATTTACTAACGCCGTTCAGGTCTTCGAACAGCTTTTTCTCTTTAGTCGTAAGCTTTTTCGGAACTGAAATTTCAAGCTCCGCGATCAGGTCGCCGCGGGAGCCGTCTTTTTTATGCAAACCCTGGCCCTTGAGCGAAAGCCGGTCTCCGCTTTGCGCTCCGGGTTTGATCGTCAATTTCGCCTTTCCATCGATTGTAGGAACTACGATCTTGTCTCCCAGCGCGGCTTCCCAGGGCGTGACCGGAACTGATATCTTCAGGTTGTAGCCGTCCGGTGTGAAATATTTATGCGGCGCGATTTTTATTTTCAGGTATAAATCGCCGCCGCCCATGCCCTTGCCCTTGAGCTTCAGTTTCGATCCGTCTTTCAAGCCTTGGGGAATATTGACGTCTAAAGTGCGCTGTCCCGAAGGATCATCTGGCGATTGCAGAGATATTCGGCGCTTGCCTCCGCGGTACATTTCATCCACCGTTAAGGTCAGTTCCGCCTCAAGGTCCCTCCCGCGCGCCCGTGAAGTCTGTCCGCCAAACGGCGAAGCGTCGCCAAAACCCTGCTGTTGGGCGCCGCTGAAAATATCTGCGTCTCCGAACAGCGACTCGAAAAAGTCGCTGAAGCCCGCGCCGCCGGACGCGCTGAATCTGAAACTGCGCGATCCTTTGCCTCGCGATCCGCGCCCGAAATCGAAACCTCTGCCGAACGCGGACTCGAAATCGAAGTCCGGCGGCGGTCTGAAGTCCTGACCGGCGTTCCAGTTACTGCCCAGGGAGTCGTATTTTTTCCGTTTTTCGGGATCGTTCAGGACGCTGTACGCTTCCTGAAGATCCTTGAATTTATCTTCAGCCCCGGCTTCCTTATTGACGTCCGGGTGATATTTCCGCGCCAGCTTGCGGTAGGATTTCTTGATATCCTCCTGCGAAGCGTTGCGATCGACTTCAAGTATTTTGTAGTAATCTTTGTATTTAACGCTCATGTTTTCATCATCCTCCTTATCCAGATTATACGTAAAAGATACAAAATATTTCCCGAAGACGCATAAATAGTGGAAATTCATGACCATCAAATCGAAGAATTTTTTAAATTGAATGGATAAATATGTAAATGTTAACCGCAGTATGGAATATGGAAATAGTTGGTTTATTCACATTGAGTGCGCGCTTCAGCGCGCAACATGAAAATAGTAGGTCGAACACTCTTGTTCGACATTTTGCCCAAGGG
>CAZWOY010000210.1:2695-7013 GCA_964635255.1 uncultured bacterium | reverse complement strand
CGTTTTTTGATAATCTGCTTTGCTGGAATGACTGCCTGAGGCGTTTTCTGACAATCTGCTTCGCTGGGATGACGGCTTGAGGCGTTTTTTGATAATCTGCTTTGCTGGAATGACTGCCTGAGGCGTTTTCTGACAATTTGCTTCGCTGGGATGACGGCTCGAGGCGTTTTCTGATAATCTGCTTCGCTGGAATGACGAGGCAAGCCGGCTTTAATTCACAATCTGGCTTTTTACACACGAATCATAGTATGAATTCTCACAAAGGAAAAAACCATGTCGCTTGAAATACGCAAGACTTTTCCGCGCTGGATGCAGGAATTTAAACGGTTTGAAGCGCTTAAGTCGCAATTCTTCCTGTACGGAAACGTTTACGATTGCTATTATTTTCCGGTGAACTATCATAAAGCCGAGACTGTCGAAGAACTTAAATGGGCGAAGTTTAACGACATCCGGCAAATGCTGAAACTCTTTTTTAAGAATGAGGAATACGAGCTGATCTGCTATTACGATATAATCGACGGACTTGAACTGATCAGCAATGATGAAGAAATTAACTCGAAAGAAAGCCTGTACGACTTCATGGTAAAGGAAGTCCCGGCTTTCAGCTCGTATTTTGGTTCCAAAAAGATGGACGGAATCGAGAAGAGTCTGGGCGATATGCTCAGTTTTTTCCGCTTTTTAGTATCGAACAACAAGAAACTCTCAGCGGGCATAATCAATTACGCCTCCCGATTTTCGTCAGATCCAAATAATTTAAACGACGAAGAACGGCGGCATTACCTGAAAATGATAAAAGCCGCGCAGGACGCGCGGGTATTTCCGGCTAAAGGCGGCAAGCGGAATATCCTTACGTTTATCTGCGACAAATTGAACGACATTCCAAGCTGGGCGCTGCTTGATAACCCGCTGACCAAAGGCGTCGAAGTGCAAAAGCCCAATAAAGACGAACGCAATCGTTTCTTCCATGTTCAATGCAAGCATTTCTACCAGGAAGGCGAACCGGTCAATACTAAGGAAATTACCGGAACTTTTGCCGATCTGACGGACGGCTTGGCGAATCAGGAACTGGAGAGCCTTATCAATATCTCGCTGCAGGAAAAAATACATGTCAATAACGCCCGGCAGATAATAGATCTGTTGAAATACGGCACGAAAGAAAATTTCTGGGAAGAACTTGAGAAGGAAAAAATCGACAACGCCGCGGTTGAATTGCAAAAGCGCGTACTGGGACAGGACGCCGCCATCGTTAAATGCGTCGATATCGTACGGAGAGCAAAACTGGGCTTGCATTCCATCGATCAGAGCAAACCGAAAAACAAACCGAAAGGAATTATATTCTTCGCGGGACCTACCGGCGTCGGTAAAACCGAATTGGCAAAGTCGCTTGCGGAATTGATTTTCAGCGATGAGGACGCGATCCTGCGGCTTGATATGAGCGAATACAACGACGCCAATTCGGACGTCAAGCTGATCGGCGCGCCGCCGGGATATGTCGGTTATGAAGAAGGCGGGCAGTTGACGGCGCAGATCAAGTCTAAACCCTTCACAATCGTGCTGTTCGATGAGATCGAAAAAGCGCACCCGATCGTGTTCGACAAATTTCTGCAAATCTTGGACGACGGCAGGCTGACCGACGGCAAGGGGGAAACCGTCTATTTTTCCGAATCGCTGATTATTTTTACCAGCAATCTTGGCGTATATAAAGAGGACGAACATGGCAGCCGGATTCCGAACATCACGTTCAACGATAATTATGAAACGACGTCGGAAAAGATCTTGAACGAAATCAAGAACTTCTTTAATACGAAGCTGAACAGACCGGAAATATTGAATCGTTTCGGCGATAATTTCGTGGTATTCGATTTTATTCGTCCCGACGTCGATAAATACATCCTGCTGAAAAGCCTCGGTACGATTAAGAAGAATCTGCTTAAGCAGAAAAACTGTCAATTCGAATACGATGATGCATTTATCGAACTGTTCAGGAAACATTACATTGTCGATAATCTGATAAACGGCGGGCGCGGGATCAACAACCGCGTGGAAACCTACATCAAGAACGGCATTACCAACTTCATGTTCGATCAGAACAAGACTCAGGATTTGAATTTCAATATCTTTATCGACGAATCGAACGCCAACAAGGTCGATTTCAAATGCATTGGCGTTTAAACCGCATCCAATATCCGGTGTACAACCTCGGCCCGGGCAAGCGCATCGGCGTCTGGGCGCAGGGCTGCTCGCTGAGGTGCAAAGGATGCGTCAGCCGAACGCTGTGGGATCCGAACGGCGGGAAGGATGTGGATGTCGAAAGTCTGGCAAAATTCATAAGTAGATCGAACACTCTTGTTCGACTTGTTGATACAAAAAGTAAGTCGAACATAAAAAGAGGGTTAAACATACAAAGTGGGGCGAACACTCTTGTTCGACATTCCCCAAGCAGCCATTCCAGCAAAGAAGAAAAACTGCTTAAACCAATATCAGATAGTACAGACGGCATAACCATCACCGGCGGCGAACCGTTCGAGCAATATGAGGCTCTGATTGCATTTTGCGCCTACATAAAGCGCTTAACCGGATGGTCGATTTACGTCTTCACGGGATATACTCTGCAGGAACTGACGGCAAGACGTCCGGATCGTCTTTTTCTGCAGTTTATCGACTATCTTATGGATGGCAGATATGAGGAGAGTAGGCATGAAGATCGGAACGTTCGAGGTTCGAGCAATCAGCGATTGTACAAATTTGTCGATCAAACGCCTTTAGAGATGGAAATGACGGATAATTTAGCCGGATGGTCAGTGAATGTGGACGAGGAGGGAACGGTTTTCATGTCGGGAATTCCAAAGGAAAATGATCTGGATTCCATGGCGCATTTTCTTAAAAAATCAGGAGTAAACATAAGGTTTAAGTGATGTACCGTATCGAGTGCGATTACTGCGGCGAAACTTTATCGTTCCCGGCATTGGAGTCGAAGCCGGAGACGTGTCCGAACTGCAATTCCTTTCTGGATCATCTCGAACCGGAAGAGACGCCGGATGAACAGGCAAATTCAAATGAAGCCCGCGATAATCGGCAGGTTCCAGAACAACAGCTTATACCGGACGGAATGACTTTAACTTATCAGACAACCGGCGAGCAGATCAAAATTCCTCATTCCGACCGTATCATCTTAGGCAGAAAGCACACCGGTCAGGAAGTGTTAGGCAAGGCGCCGCAAATCAGCAGGACCCACTGTCAGATTGAACTTCGGGACGGACAGTACGCAGTTTCCGACCTCGGTTCGATGCATGGCACTTTTATCGGAGTCGATAAAATCGACTGCCGCGAAAATCCGCGTCAGGTTATAAACGACGGCGAGCTCTTGTACTTGGGACGCGAACCGTTTATGGCGAAACTGCTATTTAAGGAGCCGGCTGAAGATATTTCTTCTGAAACTGCGCTGCACAGTTCACCGACGGAAGAGAAGGAAGAAAAACCGGTAAAATACCGCTGCACCGATTGCGGGATGGAGTTCGATAAGAAAGAGGAGATCTGTCCTAATTGCGGGTGTTATGATTCGATGGAGGAAGTATAAAACAACCTGGATGGACAGAATGTTCAGGATTTAAGAAAACTTAATATTCGGAAATCAGTATCAAAATAAATATGATTAATGTGTAAAAAGCCCTCACTTTGTCATTTCTGCGAATTATGTGGATCACAATGTGAACGATGTTCGCACCTTTGGAAAAAACAGTTGTTTAGTTATAAATAATTTACTTTAAAACAAGAAGTTATGTGATTGGCACATAGATTGCACTATTGGCATGTAAAAATATTCAGTTTGAAAATTCCTTAACTGCTAACATGGAGAAACTCATGCGTTTAGCAACAACATTAATTCTTTTTGCACTGCTTACAGCAATACCGTTGTTTGCTCAAGATTTCGGCAGCGTTGCCGGAACGACAGCCAATGATGAAGGCGATCCCGTTATCGGCGCATCGATTGTACTGATGCAGCGTATAGACGGTCAAAGACCGCGTCATTTGAACGCCCGATCCAACAGAGAAGGCGCGTTTGCATTTGAACGCGTTCCCGCAGGCGAATGGCAATTATTCGCGACCGCGAGAGGTTACGAGCGTTTTGAAGACGCCGTCGAAGTCGAAGCGAATCAGGCGTTGGAACTTGAAATAATATTTGAACCCATTAACGGCGGAGGCGGCGGCGATGAATTCGGCGGCGTTTCAGGCTTTGTCGGCAACGGCGATGAAGAGCCGGTCGCCGGCGCTATTGTTACTCTGACCAGAAGAGGTCATCGAGGAATGCGCGCCGAAA
>CAZWOY010000210.1:0-2595 GCA_964635255.1 uncultured bacterium | reverse complement strand
ATCAGGACGATTTCGAACTTGCAGCCGATCAGGCGCTGGAACTTAACATCGTCCTCGAACCGATCGACGGCGGAGGCGGCGGCGACGAATTCGGCGGCGTTTCAGGCTTTGTCGGCAACGGCGCCGAGGAGCCGGTTGCCGGCGCTATTGTTACTCTGACCAGAAGAGGTCATCGAGGAATGCGCGCCGAAACCGATGACGAAGGCGCGTTTGCGTTCGATGAAGTTCCAGCAGGTCAGTGGCATATTATAGTTCACGCCCGCGAATACCAGCCCTATCAGGACGATTTCGAACTTGCAGCCGATCAGGCGCTGGAACTTAACATCGTCCTTGAACCTGCACACGGCGGCGGGTTCGACGAATTTGGCGGTGTTGCCGGCGTCGTCACCGATCAGGAAGGCGAACCGATTGCCAGAGCTTCCGTACAGATCATGCGGATTCCGGGTGAAGGCGAAAGACCGGTGCATCTGGCTGCACACACAAACGGCGTTGGTGAATTTGGTTTCGAAAGAGCTCCTATAGGAAATTACCAGATTGCCGTTCATGCCGCAAGATTTAATCCGTTCGAAGGCGAATTTGAAGTTGTCGTCGATGAGATTGCGGAGCTTGAAATTGAACTTCAGCCGGTCGGTGGCGGAGACGATGTTGAATTCGGCAGCGTCAGCGGTTCTGTTTCAGACGCCGAAGGTGAAGCGATTGCCGGAGCTATTGTCACAATGGTAGGACCTCGCGGCGGCAGAGCGGTTCATCTGAACGCTCAGACTAACGAAGAAGGCTTATTCGGTTTCGACCGGGTTCCCGCCGGTGAATGGCATTTCAGAGTTCAAGCGCGCGGATTCCGCCCATTCGCGGGAGACGTCGAAGTCGTCGCTGACCAAGCTTTGGAGCTTGAAATCAACCTGGAAGGTCATAACGGAGGCGGCGACGATGATGAAATTGAGTTTGGAGCAATACACGGTTTGGCAACCAACGTCGATGGCGAAGCAATTCCCGGCGTTCGGATTTTAATCGAAGGTGAAATTGAAATCGACGGCAACATCCGTCCGGTTCGACTCGCTGCGCAAACCAACCGTGAAGGTATGTTTGGGATGAGACGCGTTCCCGCCGGAGAATATCATTTGACTGCCGGCAGAATCGGATTCGAGCCGTTTGAAGACGACGTCGAAGTCGTTGCGGAAGAAGTTCTGGAAATCGAATTTTCCCTTGAAGCCATCGAGGAAGGAGAAATCGAATTCGGCAGCGTTTCCGGTTCAGTTGTGGACGTGGCGGGCGAACCGATAGAACTCGCGCATATTCACATCAGGCCTGCGAATCGCAACGATTGGCAGCATCCCAGGCGTCATCGCCCCCAGGTTGTCTTTACCAATGAAGAAGGCTTGTTTGCCTTCGAGCAAGTTCCTGCCGGCAATTATATCGCGCGTGCGGCAAAACGCGGATATGCAAGCGCCGTACAAGAATTCGAAGTTGTGGTCGATGAAAACACCGAGCTTGAGTTCGCGCTTGAAGCGCGTGGCGGCGGCGATCATCGCGGCGGACGCGAACGCCACGGGCGCGAAATGGTAGAGCTTCACGGAATTGCTATCGTTGTCGAAGGCGATCGAGGAAACGCTTATTTGTTAGACGTCGATAATGACGAAGCCGCAGATTACCTGTTGAACTTCGGACCTGCAGATTACGAACCGGAAAACGGCGCACAACGGCCTGAAGCCGGCGATGAAATCGACATTGCCGGGGTGCAGGTTGGACACATGGATCCCCCGATGGTAATCGTTACCGAAATCAACGGCGAAGTCTGGCGTGAATTAAGAATCGGCGGGGAACAATTCGGCTTCGGTATCGCATGGGATAATTTCCTGCCCGAAGGCGAGCTTGTCGAAGCGGAAGGATTCAACATGATAAATGGATTCGACTGGCATGACCGCAGCCTGATCGATATCGACGAAGACGGCGAAGCCGACTACCGTTTGATCTTCGGCGACGAAACCTACGATCCCGAAAACGGCATGGATCTGCCGGCGATGGGGGAGTTTGCGAACATCATCGGAGCCGAATACGAGGCTAAAGACGGCGTCCCGATCATTGTCGTTTATCAGATCGACGGCGTGTTCTGGCGCGAGCCGGGCAATACGGAAGGCTTATACTGGGACGGCGCGCAGGAGGTGGAAGATTCGGATGACAATTACGTGCCGGTAAAATCGGCGTTGATCTCGGCATATCCGAATCCGTTCAATCCTGAAGCGACAATTTCCGTATCTTTGCCGGAATCAGGCGATGTGCGAGTATCATTGTTCGATATGCGCGGCAGGGAAGTAATTGCCTTGCACCGCGGCTACATGACCGCCGGAAATCACAGCTTCCTGCTCAACGGCAGAAGCATGATGGCTGGAACCTACATTGTAAGGATGGTCTCGCCTGCCGGCGCAGTTACACAGAAGTTAGTCCTTCTGAAATAGAATATAAATTCCCCAAAAGAAGAAAAGCGTCGCGGTCCGAGGACCGCGACGCTTTTTTTTCTTTAGGAATTGCCCATGAAGCGAGCTTCGCCACGCAACATGAAAATAGTAGGTCGAACACTCTTGTTCGACATTTTGCCCA
>CAZWOY010000209.1:0-7072 GCA_964635255.1 uncultured bacterium | reverse complement strand
ACAATAGGAACCTGTCAGGTGAGGACACCTGACAGGCACTCTCTTTGTATTGACAAGCGCTCTCTTTGTATTTGGAGTGCGCGCTGAAGCGCGCACTCAATGCGATAATCCCAAAATTCTATCTACCAAAGAATTACGTAGTGTATTCTGCGTTAATCCTCACGTAATCGTAAGACAGATCGGATCCCCAGCCGATGGCTTTGCCTTTGCCTTGTTTGAAGTCTAAGGTCACCGTAAGGTCGGTGGCGCGCATTTCCTTTTTCAGGGCGGTTTTGCTGTAATCGACCGGTTGACTGTCGGCTAAGATTTGGATATTGCGGTTTTTACCGATGAACAAGTTGACTTTTTCAATGTCGAAATCGACGCCCGATCTGCCGGCGGCGGCGATGATCCTGCCCCAGTTGGGATCTTGACCGAACATAGCGGTTTTGACGAGGTTCGAATCCGCAACGGTTCGCAGTATTTGCCGCGCGTCCGCATCGGTTTTACAGCCTCGCACCTTGTACTCGATAATTTTCGTAGCGCCTTCGCCGTCCGATACGATCAGCGTAGCAAGATACATGCACATTTCTTCCAGTTTATTCTTGAACTTGCTGTACGCCGTTCCTTCCTCGCGGATTTCTTCGTTTCCCGCCATGCCGTTGCACATTATGGCGACCGTGTCGTTGGTCGAAGTATCGCCATCGACGGTTATCATGTTGAACGTTTTATCGACAACTTCATTCAGCGCTTTCTGCAGCATTGGCTGCGAAATCGCAGCGTCGCAGGCGATCAAGCCTAACATCGTTCCCATGTCCGGGTGAATCATGCCCGATCCCTTGGCTATGCCGCCCATGTTGATTTCATGGTTGTCAATAGTAAAATCCAGAAAGCCTTCCTTGGCGAACGTATCCGTCGTCAAAATCGCGTTGGCTGCAAATGTCCCGGCTATGCGCCGGTCCGTGAGTTTTATGGCGTTTTCGCGGATGCCTTTGACGACCTTTTCAGTCGGGAACGTCCGTCCGATAATGCCTGTCGCGGCTATAAAGACAAGTTCCTTTTCAATATTCAACTCATCCGCCGCTGCATTAACCATCGCTTTCGCGCCCATATAGCCCTGCTTGCCGGTGCAAGCGTTGGCGTTGCCGGAAACGATAACGAACGCCTGTATTTTTTGACATTTAATGTTTTCCTGAGCGACTTTAATAACTTCGGCTTTTATTATATTCTTTGTAAAAACAGCGGCGCCTGCTGCCGGTATTTCCGAATAGACAATCGCCAGATCGCGCCGGTTCGACTTAATGCCGATATGCGCTCCCCAGCATTTTATTCCTTTAACGTCGCAAATATTTTGCTGCATTGGATATCCTAAATTTTTGGGTTCTCATTGTACACTTCCCCCCTTAACAATTCCCCCTTGTTAAGAAGGACAAAGGGGGATCCACAGAATCTTGCCATTCCCCCTTTCTAAGGGGGACAAAGGGGGATTTACGGACATAACGGCAATTGTTTCAATCCCTTGTTCTCAATCAAATTAAACATGATGTTCATGTTCTGCACCGCCTGCCCCGCCGCGCCCTTGACGAGGTTGTCGATTACGGTTACGACTATGATCCGTTTCGTGCGCTCGTCATAAGTCGTAAAAATGTCGCAGTAATTTGAACCGCGTACATTCTTAAGGGACGGTGGATCATCGACTACACGAATAAAGTGTTCGCGGTCGTAGAAATTGCTGAATTGCTCCATTAATAATTCCCGCGATACTTCACCGTTGGGCGCGGCATAGATCGTCGTTAAGATCCCACGGTCGATAGGTATCAGGTGCGGAGTGAACAGAACCTCGATTTTTGTTCTGGCGTAAGCTGAATTAATCGCGACTTCGATCTCCGGCGTATGCCGGTGGCGCAGCAATCCATACACGCTGAAATTATCGGTGACGTCGGGGAAATGAGTGCTGGCTTTGGGCTTAGCTCCGGCGCCGGTCATGCCGGATTTGGAATCGACGATAATCCCTTTGGTCTTAATCAATTTGTATTTCAAGAGTGGCGCCAATCCTAAAATCGCGCTCGTAGGATAACATCCCGGATTTGCGACCAACTGAGCCTGCCGTATATATCCCCTGAACAATTCCGGCAATCCGAACACCGCCTTTTTCAGATATTTCTGCGCCGTGTGCTCCATATTGTACCACTCTTCATAAAGCTGCGCCGATTTCAACCTGAAGTCGCCGGAAAGGTCGATAATGCGAAATTTTTCTATTCCGTATTTGCGTACAAAGTCCATCGACACGCCGTGCGGCAGGGCTAAAAAGATTAAGTCCAGGTCTTTTTTCACCAGATCGTCCTGGCTGCACAACTCAATATCGACTAAATCCTTAAACTGCGGGTGCAAATCGGTCAACTGTTTCCCTTCGTGCTGCCGCGACGTAACGCCGGCGATATTCGTGTCGGGGTGCGTGGTCAAAATCCTGACCAGCTCCGATCCGGTGTATCCCGTAGCGCCGACGATCCCGATGTTATATTTGCCGGGATGGCTCCTGCCTAATTTTTGATATTTAACCATTTGCCTCTACTTCTTTTATCGACTCGATCAAAACGTCGAAAACGCGGTCTAATTCCTCTTTCGAAATAATCAGCGGCGGGACGAGACGGATGACGGTTTCTTCGGTGCAATTTGCCAAGACGCCTTTATCCATCATTTTATTAACGACATCAGCGCCTTTGAACTTCAGATCGACTCCCACCATCAATCCAAAGCCGCGCACCTCTTTGATGGCGTCCATTTTGCGCGCCGCTTCGTTGAGCTTTTTAAAAAGATACACGCCCTTTTCGCGCGCTTGTTCGGGCATGTTTTCAGCGATGATCGCATTTACCGCGGCGTAAGCTGCGGCGCAGGCTAAGGGATTGCCTCCGAACGTTGTGCCGTGAATCCCGTAGTCGAAGGCTTTGGACACTTCCTCTCCGGCTAAAACGGCGCCGATTGGGAATCCGCCGCCCAGAGCCTTGGCTAAAGTCAGTATATCCGGCTTCACGTCGTAATATTCAAATGCGAACATCTTGCCGGTTCGGCCCATGCCGCACTGAATTTCGTCGAATATAAGAAGAATATCCTTTTCCTTGCAAGTCTGCGCGACTTCGTTTAGGAAATCCGCATCGACCGGTCTAATTCCGCCTTCGCCCTGAACCGGTTCGATAATCATCGCGATGACGTCAGTTTCCACTACGCTGCGGAACGCGTCGATATCGTTGAATGGTATGGTAATCATCCCGCCGGGCATAGGTTTGAAGCCTTCCTTGTATTTTTCCTTGCCCATAGCGGTAGTGGCTAAGGTTCTGCCGTGAAAACAACCTTCTAATGAAACAACGCTGCCTTCGCGTCCTTTTTTAAACGCATACCTCCGGGCGAGCTTCAGCGCCCCTTCGACGGCTTCGCCGCCGCTGTTGGTGAAGAACACTCGATCCATGCCCGAAATCTGTGTCAGCAGCAGCGCGAGATTGCTCTGCGGTTCGTTGTAGTAGAGGTTCGTGATGTGAATCAGTTTTGCCGCCTGTTCCTGAATCGCCTGCACGACTTTTGGATGGCAGTGTCCGGCGCTGTTGACGGCTATTCCGGCAAGAGCGTCGATGTATTCCTTGCCGGCGCTGTCTTTTACCCTCGTTCCCCCGCCCTCGACGAGCGTTATCGGGTACCGTTTATAGAATTGAAAATGGTTTTCTTTTTCGAGTTTTTGCGCGTTGTCCATGATTCCAACGAAGTCCTTTCCTTTAAAAATTTCCGTTCCTGCATTATCGCCGGTCAGCAGCAACCGCAGGATTTCATGCTCCGCCATGCCGTTAATAATATGGGCGCTGCCGGCGCCTTTGCTGAGCGCAATCAGAATCGATTCGATCTTCGGTATCATCCCCCCTTGAATGATCCCGCCGATTTCGTTTTTTGCCTGCTCAGCGTCCATTTTTTCGATCAGCGTTTCCGGATCGTCCTTGTCGCGCCGCAGTCCATCGACGTCGGTCAGGACGACATAATAACCGGCTTTCAAAGCTCCGGCTAAGTGTCCGGCGAACATATCGGCGTTGACGTTGTAATCCTTAAGGTCTTCGCCCGAGCATACCGGAGCGATGACGGGAATATAGCCATTATTTTTTAAAACGTCAACTATGCGAGGATCGACGACCTGCACATCGCCGACTTGACCGAGGTCGTAACGTTTGATTATTCCATCGATTGCTTCGATATGGGTTCTTTTTTGCGCGACCGCCAGTTTGCCGTCCTTACCGGAGACGCCCACGGCTTTGCCGCCATGAAAGTTAATCAGCTTGACAATTTCCTTGTTAACCTTGCTGGAAAGCGCCATTTCGACATATTCGACCGCGCGTTCGTCGGTTTTCCGGTGCCCGCCGACAAATTCCGCTTCGACGCCGGCTTCTTCAAGCAGTTTCGCAATATAAGGCCCTCCGCCATGAACAATGACCGGAATAACGCCCAATTCATAAAGGCGGCAAACGTCCATTATAAAATTCCGTTTCGATTCATTATCGGTCATGGCGTTTCCGCCGTATTTAATCAGGATTGTGTTGGATTTCAGGTTTTCGATTTTTTTAGGATCGAAAACGCTTTGTTTTTGCATGTTCTTATCCTTGCTGGGTGGTTTAGTTTGCAAGATATATATATTCTGATACGATTTAAAGGGTGGATGGTTGTTTTTTGCCTTTCTATATTACCGATTATCCTAAAAAACTGAAGCGCCGTTAATGTTGAAAAATATTGTAGTTGATTAAATGAAGACTCTTTTAGTCTTGACAAAGGAAAATTAAGAATTTATATTACGTTAAAAATGACGTACGTTAATATTGACGTACGTCTAAAGAGACGTAAAACTTGAGGCTATCGTGAAAGCAAATCCGGGCGGAGTTCTTTCAGGCGATGCGATTATCGGTCGCGAACATGAGATGAAAGAGATTGTTGATATTTTGGAAGTTCAAAGCGTTCTTCTCACATCTGAGCGAAGGGTGGGGAAAACTACTTTGTTGAGAAAACTGACAGAGATTTCACCGAAAGGCTGGACAATATTAAACTGCACTCTCGAAGGCAAAAGTCACCCAATCGAATGTGTAAAAGCGATTTATACAGAAGCTGTAAAATTGCGCGCGCAAAGCGGCATATCGAGATGGAGAAAGCTCTTCACAAAATCCTATGATTGGCTCAGTAATGCAAAGATTTACGATTCGAATCTTCCTCGAATCAAACGAGACTGGAAAAATGAATTGGGCAGGTTAATAAAAGATATTGTTGAGAATATCGACAAAAAAGTCGTGATCTGCTTGGACGAGTATCCAAGAATGGTATGGAAAATCGCCCGTGAAATCCATGAAGACGAAAGTGTACGAACGCAATTAGCTATTGAGTTCTTGGATGTGTTTCGCGAACTAAGACAGAAATACGAGGATGCCCGCAAAATAAGATTTATTCTCTGTGGTTCTATCGGCTTGCATTTAGTTATCAAATATCTCGAGAATGAGAAAAATTACACCGGAGCTCCAACGAACGATATGAGAAGTATTTCGCTCGGCGGTATGAAAAAAGAAGACGTAGAAAAACTATGCCATAGACTTTTAACCGAAGAAAAAATAGAAATGGCAAATTACGAATTCTTTATTATGAAAATGATCGAATACACGGACGCTCTTCCTAATTTTATTCAACTGGTTTGCGAACAATTCCAGAAACGAAATTACAAACAAGTCGATCCGCAAGATATTGAAAAAACAATCAAGTATTTACTTAATGAAGATAGTTCTTATAACTGGTTCGATTTGGCGCGCGATCGGATTAACAAATATTACGGAAACAGAAAGGAATTGTCTCGCGATATTCTAAAATATCTGTCGCATCATACGAATTTTACGCCTGAAAAAGAAATTATCGATTATCTTAAATCGAAAACCGCGATTCAATCAGAACACGTCGTAATCGATACTCTTAATGATTTGCGTAAGGATCATTATTTAATTCGGGAAATTGACGCCGGTCGCAAATACCGCTTTAAATACAACCTGCTGCGATTGTGGTGGGAGAGAAACTTGGGTTAAACCATGATACAGACTTATGGCATAAGAAGACTGCATGCTTTTTCGCCTAAATGGACGAGTGCGGGAATCCTTGAAAAAACGTTAATTGGACGCAAACAACTGGTAGATCGATACGAGGAACTGATTATCGAAGGCGCAGGCGGACCGAACAAATTTCAATCCTTGACAATCGGACCTCGCGGCAGCGGCAAGACGCACATCGTGAGAGTGTTATTTAATCGTTTAGTTGCAAATGACGACGTCAGTAAAAAACTTCTGATCGTCGATTTGTTGGAAGATGAACTGGGTATTGCGACATTTATCGATCTGTTAAAGCAGATGATCATCGCTGTGTTCAGAACATATCCGGAAACTAAAGAGCAATTTCAGACTGAATTCGATGAGATGTTAGAATTATCGATAAGCGTGATGGAAGAGGAAGGAATTCGATTACTGCTTAAGATTGCCGGCAACCGGGATATTCTGATTTTGATCGAAAATTTAGGAATCATTTTTCACGACGTGAAGGGCTTTGGCAAGGAAGGACAGGCGAAACTGCGCGATCTGGTTCAGCAAAATCCTAAATTTATGATCTTCGCCACGGCTCAGTCTCTGTTCAACGGCGTCCAACTGCCTGACTATCCATTTTACCAATTTTTCTCGCTCGAACATCTGAGGCCGCTTGATTTCGAGGAATCTGTACAGCTTATCGCCGCGGTGGGCGAGACTCATGGCGACGAAGAACTGAAAAAGCGCATCGACGCCCCAGACTGCCGCTCCCGCATCCGCGCCATCCATGAATTCACCAAAGGCAACCACCGGCTGATAACGACATTTTATGATTTTTTGCACGAAGACTCGCTGGTCAAACTAAGCGATAAGTTTATAGCTTGGCTGGACGAGTTGAAACCTTATTATCAGGAACAAATGCGCAGCCTGCCCGCCTTGCAGCAAAAAATAATCCTCTACTTAGCCCAGGAACGCATTCCCCGAACCGTAGCCCAGATTGCCAAAAACTGTCTCACTAA
>CAZWOY010000208.1:0-7103 GCA_964635255.1 uncultured bacterium | reverse complement strand
GCTTCGTCTGCTAAAGGCAGACTCGCAATGACACTTTTTACTGCACGCAGTAATATCAAGAGCAAACTGGATTCCAGCTTTCGCTGGAATGACTGCCTAAGACATTTTTCAGACAGGCCGGAAAACGGGAATTTCCTGCATTATCAAGATATTTTTGAGCGTTGGGCGGCATCATCTCAAATCTGAAATAGTGTCCAGAAATACACATCTGTAACGAAATGGTTTTCTGTACACAATTAATCCTGTTTATAATCAGCATTCTCTTTCCTATACCTTTAATATTAAATAAGATAAATCAAATTCGAGTTTTAAGGTTTTATAAAAAGCAAAATCCAATTCAGTAATTACTGTACACATGTAACGAAAACATCAATTTCAACTTGATAAACGGAATTGTGCAATGTTTTAATTAATAATTACTTATCATAACAAAAGATTACATTTAGAATTGGCATAGATTGTGCTTTTGTGTAAAGCGAAGTTCATTATTGGAATTTTAATGCCAGAAGAGTGTAACGAAAACATAATCAAAGTCCTTCGATTATCCCGAGAAATGATGGTTTTGGCTGATCTCGGCGATGAGTTCAGACAGGACAAAAGCTGCGGGATTCTATATGGCACATTACGCGACGCCGCCTATAAAATCAGGACGATGGCGGAAGAGGAGAAAATTCTACATCAGCAGAAAGGGCTTTGGGACATAGACGAAAACTTCATTCCCTTGGGCTGATTACAGGAGAGACAATGCCAGAAACGATAAACATCAACGGTTGTTCAATCAAACTTATCAAAGGGGACATTACCGATCTTGAGGTTGAAGCGTTCGTATTTTACGCCCGCAACGACCTTGAACTCGGTTCAGGTTTCGGTAATGCCATTTCTATGCGGGGCGGACCAAGCATTAAGAAAGAACTGACGGAAATCGGGCCGCTGAAGGACTGCGAGGCGGTCGTATCCAAAGCTGGAGAACTTAAATCGAACTATATCGTTCATGCGGTTGGTCCGAAATTCCAGGAAGCGGAGATGGTTGAAAAACTTGAACAGACTATTAAAAACGCCTTGGAGAAAGCTCATGAGAAGAACATAAAACAATTGGCCTTTCCGGCGATGGGAACCGGATTTTATGGCGTTCTGCTGCCGGTTAGCGCGGATGTGACTCTAAATACGCTGAAAGTGTATTTAGGAAATCATAATTCATTTGAAGAAATAATTATCTGCCTGCTATCAAATCGGGAATACAAACCGTTCCAGGCAGCTTTAGAGAACCTAAACTAATCGAGAAATCAATGCACGAGATTAACAGCAGTCTGCATTTAGCTGAAAACATAGCCCATCTCACGTTACTTGTGATGGCATGCGTATATACGGCGCGCCTGATCTGGCTTTTCAGATTTAAGGCAGGGAAAGAAAAACAAGCGCCTACCGGCGTCCTGGGACGTACAAATCCTCAGAAAGGATATCTTTACTCTTATGCAAATATCTTAATGCCCTGGGGAATGGAGAGCACTCGCAAACAGCCATTTCTTTATTTACAGTTTATACTTTTTCACGCGGGCGTCGTCTTTGCAATAGCTTTAACATTTGTCATTCCTTATGCTCCGGTTCTGCTCGAAATACCGGTGATTCAGTTTATGTTTAAATTCTTTATCGGCGCGGCGTTTATCGTTGCCGTAATGCGGATAGTCAGGCGTCTTGGGAGTAAATATCTGCGCGCAATCAGCTCTCCTGACGATCATTTTTCGCTTTGGCTGCTTACCGTGTGGTTCCTGTTCGGGTTTCTCAGCGCTCCGAATACGCCTGAAAATGGCGAACTTCCCTATTTGGCGTTTTTCTGGATGACAACCTTCTTCCTGCTCTATGTTCCATTCAGTAAAATATCGCATTATCTCTACTACCCCATCACCCGCTACTATTTTGGCAAGACGATGGGTTTTCGGGGAGTTTATCCTCTCGAGGGCGGAAAGGCGCGCCGGGCGCAGACTTCGAAGGCATAAACAGTCTATTCATTTTCGCTGTAAATCGGAGATACAATGCCAGTAAACAGATCATATAAAGCCAATCAGGTAATACAGAGACTTGGCGAGAAATTAAACCGGCAGATAGTCGGTTCGCTTGTAGGATGCGTTCATTGTGGAATGTGCACCGAGACCTGCCATTATGTTTTAGCCAATCCCGGCGACGTCACCTATGCGCCGGCATGGAAGGCTGATCGCATCAGAAAAATTTTTAAACGCCATTATGATTGGACGGGAAGGATCTTTCCGTGGTGGGTTGGAGCTAAAAGCGTATTCACGGATGAAGAACTGGAAGAATTGAAAGATATCGTATTCGGCAAATGTACTAATTGCCGCAGATGTTCGATAAACTGCCCGATGGGCGTCGATTTCGCGACATTCAACCGGATGACGCGCGGTTTGCTGGTTCACGCCGGCATTATGCCCGAAGGCGTCGCCGTCGTCAGCAAAGACCAGTGGGAAATCGGAAATCAAATGGGAGTTCTTAAGGAAGATTACCTCGATACGCTCGACTGGATGTCCGAAGAGCTTTCCGACGAATTAGAGGATCTGACGGCGGTAATTCCAATAGACAAAATGAATGCTAATGTCGTTTATTCGATCAATCCTCGCGAAGTAAAATACGATCCGCGGACTATCGCAGACGCCGCCAAGATTTTCCATCTTGCCGGAGAAGACTGGACGATGCCGAGTGAGGGGTGGGATATGACAAATTTTGGTTTATTTTCAGGCGATGACGATCTCGGCGGTTCTGTGGCAAGCCTTCTTTATGAAAAAGTGGAAGACTTGAAAGGCAAAAAACTGGTCATTTCCGAATGCGGTCACGGCTACCGATCGACGCGTTGCGAGGGGCCTAACTGGGCGAAAAGAACCGTGCCTTTTGAAATGGAAAGCTCGGTTATAACCATGCTTAATTACATCAAAGACGGCAGGATCAAAGTCGATAAGACGAGGAACAGCGTCCCGGTAACATTCCACGATTCCTGCAACAACGCCAGAAGCTGCGGTTTGTATGAAGAACCTCGCGAGCTGCTCAATCTGGTCGCAACCGACTTCAGGGAAATGTATCCTAACAGGTCTGAAAACTACTGCTGCACCGGCGGCGGCGGAGCCATGTCGATGTCTGAATACACGCCGAACCGGTTAAAATCCGGTAAAGTCAAAGCCGAACAGTTGAAAGCGACCGGAGCCGAGATCGTTGTAACATCGTGCCACAATTGCGTCGATGGATTGACGGACCTAATCAGGCATTACAAGCTCGATATGAAGGTGACACAATTGGTAAATCTTGTAGCTGAAGCGTTGATAATACCTGAAAAGAAGCCGGCTGCCGAAATTACGGTTGTTGAGGAAAAAGTGGATGTAAAACCCGAAACAATTGAAGAAGAAATCTTTGCCGGCAGGAAAATTCTGGTCGTCGATGATGAACCCGATATTTTGACTTTCTTTAGCTCGGTTCTTGAAGACAATGGCGCGACCGTATTCCAGGCAGAGGATGGCAACATCGCTTTAGAGATCGCGCTAAAAGAAAAACCTGACCTTATCACTCTTGATTTGAACATGCCTGAAATGGATGGCGGGAAGGTTTTTGAAGCCTTGCGCAAGAATCCTGAAACGGAAGAGATCAAGGTCTGCATTATAACAGGCCGCCCTGAACTTAGACGATTAATTTACGACAGACCGGTGACGCCTCCTGAGGGATACCTGGATAAACCTGTTGATGACGAGACATTAATTCGAAATGTAAGAAAAATTTTGGAAGTTGGTTGATCGATAGTAGAAAAAAACAATCCTAAAAGTAGGACTTACAATGGAATTGCCCTACGAACAGTACTTCGATTCAATGCCTTGCTATCTGACCGTACAGGACAAAGACCTCAAGGTAATAGCAGCCAATCGCTGGTTTAAGGAAGATTTTGGCGAATATGACGGTCGCTATTGCTACCAGGTCTATAAAAACCGGTCTGAAAGATGCGAAATATGTCCGGTTTTAAGAACGTTCAGAGACGGTCAACGGCACAGCAGCGAAGAATTTGTGAAATGTCTCGATGGATCCGAAGTTTCTGTGATTGTCTATACTACGCCGATAAGGAACGAAAACGGCGAGATTGAAGCGGTTATGGAGATGTCAACCGACATCACTGAAATTAAAATGCTTCAAAAACAAATCAGGGAGAGTCAGAAACTTTACAAAATGCTGTTCGAGGAAGTTCCGTGTTATATTTCCATTCAGGATGAAGATCTAAGGATAATTCACGCCAACCGCCTTCATAAAGAAGCTTTCGGCGCCTATCTCGGATGTAAATGCTATGAGGTTTACAAGCACCGAACTGAGGAGTGCATTCCGTGTACGGTAAGGAGAACATTCGACGATGGAGAAGTCCACACGCATGAAGAGGTTGTTACCAATAAAAAGGGCGAAAATATTAATGTTCTTGTGCATACGGCTCCGATTCGAGATGCAAACGGCAGTATAAGTCATGTGATTGAGATGAGCTCCGATATTACGCAAATCCGCGAGCTCCAGGATCAGTTGACGTCGATAGGTTTATTAATCAGTTCGATTTCGCACGGAATAAAAGGTCTGTTGAACGGGCTTAATGGCGGTATTTATCTGGTTAACAACGGCTTGAAAAAGGATAATCGGGCGCGACTCGAGCAGGGATGGGAAATCGTTCTGAGGAATATCAACCGGATCCGAAGTATGGTATTAGACATCCTGTATTATGCCAAGGATCGCGAACCGGTTTGGGAATATATCTCAATTGAGGAACTCGCTAATGAGATTACTACGGTTGTTTCTGAACGGGCGAAAGAACTGAATATCCCATTCCGAGCGACCTTAGAAGCCGATATCGGGATTTTCGACGGCGATCCAAAGGCATTGCGCGCTTTGCTGGTCAATCTGATTGAAAACTCGCTGGACGCCTGCCGGATAGATAAAAAGAAGGACAGCCATGAAGTTCTGTTCAATACTTCCGTCAGCGGCGGTTACATCAGATTTGAAATACAGGACAACGGCATCGGCATGGATAGAGAAACCCGCGAAAAAGCATTCAGCCTTTTTTTCTCATCCAAAGGCAGCGAGGGAACCGGACTGGGTTTGTTCATCGCCAATAAAATCGCCCATGCGCACGGCGGGAGCATCGAACTCGAATCTGAGGCGAATGTCGGCAGTAGATTCACGGTAAACATTCCTCGAAGGAGCGTGGCGCTCTCAGCTTCGGGGAAATAATTCAGTAAGGAGTTGAAAATGACGAGTAAAAAACGGGTATTGATTATCGACGATGAACCGGATACGCTGGTTTATTTTTCGAGTATCCTCGAAGACAATGGGTATGATGTTATCACGGCTGAGAATGGCGGCGAGGGATTGAATAAAGCCTTGAACGATCCGCCGGACTTGATTACGCTGGACATTACTATGCCGGAAATGTCGGGAGTGAAGTTTTATCGCAGCCTGAAAGAAAAAGAAGTTCTGAAAAACGTACCGGTTATAATAATAACCGGGGTCTCTGATGATTTTAAAAATTTCATTTCATCCCGTAAACAGGTGCCGCCGCCGGAAGGATATTTGACTAAGCCGGTGGAAAGCGAGGAGCTATTAAAACTGGTTAAAAGATTAATCTGATTAATTCGGTATTTTAAAGATTCTCTGCAAACGTCGCAGCATGGCGTGACATTCCGGTTGGATTGCTATTGTCCGGAAGCCCGGAATTACCGACTCGTTCCCATGCTCCTGCGTGGGAACGCATATCGACCTCATATTGTTAAGTATGCATTCCCACGCCGGAGCGTGGGAACGAGTATGGTTTATACGCATTAAAGCGTATGTACACTATTTAACGCTCATAGCAGCAGTAAATCATTCTGCTCCAAAAAGTAGAGCTGGTTGTATTTCCCAAGGTTGTATCTTGCTTAGTATTACTACGTGCATAAAATAGTTGCCATCTCCAGGAATCTGATGGAATGCGGATATTAATCAATATCAAGCATTATCAAGATATTAGGAGATTGCTTAGTCCGCTAAAGGCAGACTCGCAATGACATTTTTTACTGCACTTAGTAATATCAAACGTACTTTTGAAAATCTGATGTTTATAGCGTTAAAAGAATCTCGTGTATTTTTTTTGTTAAGAAAATTTAATTGATACTCTATTTTAATTCAAAAACTCTTGCATTGGTCGAGATCACAATATATATTGATTGTCTGCACAGGGAGCATATCGAATCGATGCTTTGGAATGTGCTAACTTAGACCTGAAGACTTGAATCGGTTGGATGTGCATCCTGTGCATTTTTATGCTCTGAAACGCTCTTTAAAATAGTACGTTTTTCGTTTGTTAGGAAAAGTAAAATGAAAATAGATTTAAAATGCATTTTACTCTTGACATCGAAACCGGAACTTACTATATTAGAGTTTGCCCTTTGGAAATAGAAGGGCTTTTAGATCAGAATCGTTCTTTGACAGATACGCGCGGAATAGGTCCAACGTCGATACCTATTCAATTTAAAGTAAATCCGAAAAAAATGTATTTATATATATTTTTACAACGGAGAGTTTGATCCTGGCTCAGGACGAACGCTAGCGGCGCGCTTAACACATGCAAGTCGAACGCCAACGGCTGACTTCGGTCGGCTAAGTAGCGTGGCGGATGGGTGAGTAACGCGTAGGTAATCTACCCTCAAGCGGGGGATAAGCTCGGGAAACTGAGTACAATACCGCATGTGAACCGATTGTCGCATGACATTTGGTTTAAAGGCTTCGGTCACTTGGGGATGAGCCTGCGTCTTATTAGCTTGATGGTGAGGTAATGGCTCACCATGGCTACGATGAGTAGCTGGTCTGAGAGGATGACCAGCCACACTGGGACTGAGATACGGCCCAGACTCCTACGGGAGGCAGCAGTGAGGAATATTGCGCAATGGGCGAAAGCCTGACGCAGCGACGCCGCGTGAACGAAGAAGCCTTTCGGGGTGTAAAGTTCTTTTCTGAGGGACGAGGGCCTGCTACGGCAGGAGGGACGGTACCTCAGGAATAAGCATCGGCTAACTCCGTGCCAGCAGCCGCGGTAATACGGAGGATGC
>CAZWOY010000207.1:0-7138 GCA_964635255.1 uncultured bacterium | reverse complement strand
CGCCTCATGCGCGCTGAAGCGCGCACTCAATGTGATTATACCAGCTATTTTCATGGTGCATGGCGAAGCTCGTTTCGCGTGGCGGTGGCGCCAGTGTGTAAAATTTTAAAGTAAATTGAGAAATGCCCGATTTGGACAAAGAACTTTTTAAACTAAGACATACATTGCACCAACACGCTGAGGTTTCGAAGAAAGAATCCAAAACCGCAGGTTTAATTCGCGACTATTTTTCGCGGCTCAAGCCGGATGGAATTATCGAAAATCTTGGCGGTCAAGGTCTGGCGTTTATTTTTAACTCTGCATCGAAAAAGGAAACGCCTCGAATTCTTATCAGATGCGAGCTCGACGCGCTGCCGATTCCGGAAAGCATCGATTGCGATTATGCCTCGCGTACGCCTGGAGTTGCTCATAAATGCGGACATGATGGACACATGACCATCGTCGCAGGAACCGCCAGACATTTTTCCCGGAAACCTCCAACCCGCGGCTCTATTGTTTTCTTATTCCAGCCCTCTGAAGAAACCGGCGAGGGAGCTGAATTTGTCCTGAATGATCCAAAGTTTAAAGCTATAGAACCCGATTATGCATTCGCTTTGCACAATCTACCCGGATTTGATAAAAACCGGATTATATTGCGGAATGGAACGTTCGCTTCGGCGTCGAAGGGATTCATAGTCACACTGCATGGCGCAACTTCCCATGCTGCCGAACCGGAGCGGGGAACCAGCCCGGCTTTGGCAGTTGCCCAGATTGTGCAGGCTTTAAGCGGCGTTCCGCAGTTTTTTACTCCGCTTCCTCATGCGGCGCAGGTTACGATTATACACGCCAAAATCGGCGAACGCGCGTTTGGCACGTCTCCCGGAGAAGGACACGTAATGACTACATTAAGATCGCACACGCCGGAAATAATGCGGATACTCGAATCAAAATGTAAACAGGTTGCCGAGGGGATAGCGAGGACGTTCGATTTGGATTTCGAAATTTCCTGCACTGAGGAGTTTCCTGCGACCATTAACGATCCCAAAATGGTCGATGCAATAGACCAATGCGCTGCAAAACTCGGATTGGCGGCAACTTATCCCGAATTTCCATTTTCATGGTCGGAAGATTTTGGCCATTTTACCGACCGTTACAAGGGGGCGCTCTTTGGATTGGGAGCAGGATTGGAAATCCCGGCGCTTCATAATCCGACATACGATTTCCCGGATGAGATTATCGAGTCCGGGATAAATATGTTCATCGAGATTGTAGATAAAATTGTGGAATAAAATACAGGACCATGTTCAGTACCTCATTTATTGAATTAAGCGAATCGGCTCTGCGAAAGAACATTCGATTTTTAAAGCAAAGAATCGGCGCGCAAACCGCCTTTTGTTCGGTTGTCAAAGGCAATGCCTATGGTCATGGAATAGAGACGTTCGTACCATTGGCGGAAAAATGCGGAATCAGAAGATTTGCCGTTTTCAGCGCCGATGAAGCGCTACGCGTTTTAAGCTGCCGAACGAAGAAGAGCTCAATTATGATAATGGGAGCGCTTGACAATGAAGAAATTCCCTGGGCGATTGAAAACGATATTTCGTTCTACATTTTTGATCTGGATCGTCTTGAAGCCACGCGCGATTTTGTCAGGATACTGAAACGACCGGCGAAGATTCATCTCGAGCTTGAAACAGGATTTAATCGAATGGGTCTCGGGGGCGTACATCTCGAAAAAGCAGTCGAAATTATTAAAAACACTGAAGAATATATAATAGTCGAGGGTGTAAATACTCATTTCGCAGGGGCTGAAAGCAGTTCCAACTATCTGCGGATTCAAAATCAGATAAAGTCCTACCATAATCAGTGTGAATGGCTTAAGCAGAAAGGAATTACTCCCAAAAAATATCACACGGCGTGTTCAGCCGCAGCGCTTACTTATCCGGAAACAGTCATGGATCTGGTTCGTTTCGGTATCGCTCAATATGGTTACTGGCCTACGATAGAAACTAAAATGCATTACTTTCTTGAACAGGGCGCCGATATTAACCACCGGCTGGTCGATCCTTTAAAAAGGGTCATGGCGTGGAAAAGTAAAATAATGAATATAAAAACAGTCGAAGCCGGCGAGTTCGTCGGCTACGGAACGTCGTACATGACGTCGAAACGGGAGAAAATAGCCGCGGCGCCCGTCGGTTATATTCATGGTTTTTCGCGCAATCTCAGCAACCTTGGACGGGTCCTTATCCATGGAAAGCGCGCTTCTGTGGTAGGTTTGGTCAACATGAACATGATGCTTGTAAAAGTCACCGAAATTCCTTCGGTTAAAAAGGGAGATGAGGTCGTATTAATCGGCAAGCAGAAAAAACTCCAGATAACCGTAGCCTCTTTCAGCGATCTCGCGAACAATCTAAATTATGAAGTGTTGGTCAGTCTGCCTTCAGAAATTCCGCGGATTGTTGTTGAATAAAATGTATTTAAAGACTTAGGATTTTCAGTTTTTGGATTTGACGCTTGGGTGTAAAAAGATCTAAAGCTTCAACTCTTTAAATCCAAAATCAAAATTCGATTCCTTGGGCGACTCTTCATCGGTCATGTCCAATTTTGGTTCATCATCCCTTTGGTATTCATCTCTCTTTTCTGTCTCATCCTGATTTCTTCGGTCATCAGGATAATTGGGACTAGATAAATCCTGGTCTTTCGATAAAAATTGAATTCGCCTTGCTTTTATCTCGACCATACTGCGATAACCGCCATCGTCGAGCCTGAACTGGCGGCTTTGCAATTCTCCGGTTACCAGTACCGCGCTGCCCTGTTTGAGATTTTCCGCGCAACTTTCGGCGAGTTTATACCAGGCAACCACTCCGACAAAACAGACGTCTTCTTTCCACTCGCCTGATTTATCTTTATATCTGCGATTTGAGGCGATAGTCATATTCGAAACCGGGGTCCCATTTGTGGTTTCGCGCAATACTGGATCGCGAACCAGATTGCCGACTATGACAACATCATTCAGGTTAGGCATTCTTAAATCCGCCATAAAACCTCCATCTTTTCGTTGAACTTAAACAATCGATGAAATGAACTAAACAAATCGATCGAAACTAACACGGAGTTTATGAAGCAAACTGACCAACAACTTCACAATTTATCCAACCCATTATGTTCTACACATAAACGGGAAAATTGTTTCAAATCAAGTCCGAAACGATCTTTTGTTAAAAGCCTGAATTATACAAGCTAACAAAATTTTATCCTAAGTCAACCTACAAATTATGAAACGCATTTTTAGCAAGGATTTTTAGAAATTTTACCGGTGGGATATGGCGCTGAAAACAGCAAAACTCGTGATGGAAAATCTGGTTATTATTACTGCGTGCATAAAATAGTTGCCATCTCCAGGAATCTGATGGAATGCGGATATTAAAGCAATGTCCTGCATTATAAAGACGTCAGGAGATTGCTTAGTCTGCTAAAGGCAGACTCGCAATGACACTTTTTCATGCACGTAGTAATATCGGATAGAAAAACTAATTGTCGAACCTGGTTCTCGCGCCAATACTACTATGTGCGTTAAATAGCGTACAATCGCCTTGAAGCGTATAAGCCAGAACTCGTTCCCACGCTAACTCGTTCCCACGCTCCAGCGTGGGAATGCATATCGACCTTGTGTAGTTAAGTATGCATTCCCACGCTCGAGCCTGGGAACGAGTTTGTAAAAATTATACAATACCTAAGCTTGACAAAAACATTGTTCTTTTGCGATTTACCATAGACTCAATTCCCTATCTGAATTTCTTCTGATGACATTATCTATCTTTTGAGTCTGCTCAATCGTAACTTGCAAGATATTGACGACTTTAACAAAATGCTGCAAATCTTGATAACTGAGATTTCTACCTTTGCGGGATTTCAACCAGTTTTCAAGCACATTATACCCGCCGATCCGGCATTCCCACACTTTTTGAGGCATGTTTTCGAAAAATTGTTTTTTATTAATATACAATTTGCCCGCGTTTTCGCCTGACATTATCCGGAAATCCGCTTTTTCGACCGTATCATCCGCTTTCCCTTTGAAATAAACCGTACTTGCAGGATAATCCTTCTTCATCAAATGATGTTCGATTAGTTCCACGCCGAGTTTCGACAACTTTTGAAACAATTCTGTCGAATTTGTGAAGGGTATTCTTGGAAAATCGATTTTCAGGAAATCGGCATAAGTTTCGCGATACTCGCTGTGATAGCATAAAGCGTAAATATAGCCTAAGATTTCTTCTGGGGTGGGAACGTTTTGATACAAGGATTGAATATAGAGCTGAAACTGCTTCGTAAAATTCGGTTTTTTCAGCGAACCGTTTTCATCGCGCAGCAGATTGTGATTATTAGAATTATCCTGATAAATATAAAGCGGAGCTACAAAATTCGTCCCCTCCGAACTACGGAGTAATTTTAAATCTGTGATTTTATCGGTTATAAGAAAATGCGTATAGGGAACGTTTAATACAACCTGCCGCATGAAAACTAAACCGATGTTATTACGGTTGATGAAATGCTGCATTATCTTATGTCGCGGATAAGCGATAAATCCCTTGGATTTTTCATTATAAAAGGTCCATCGAAAATCAAACGGTCTATACAATATTTCTTCTATTTTGTTCTTAGAAAAATTATTATCTTTTAAACATTCCTTAGCTTTTTGAATTGTCCAATCCCGCCCATCGTTTACTAACCGATATTTTTCGCGGATTGCATCATTTTGCAGCACTCTAAAATCATTCAATACATCCATTAATTCTAATTGTGTAAAGTGAACTGCTAGACCATCGCGCTTCGTCTGTATGCTGCTGTTATATTCCTTAAAAATATCGGTAATCCCCCAAAACTCACCGTATTTCTTCAGATTTACAGTGTTTAACGGTTTATCGAAGTAGCTTAGCGGATCTTCAAATCTGTTTTTACCCCACTTCGTACCGCTGAAACGCCGGTTGGATTTGGCAATATCGATTTTCGTCCATATATTTTGATCCAGCATCGAAGCCATAGAATAGTCCATTAGAAACCGGTTCTTTTCCGCGCGGCTTCCAAATAAATCATAATAGAATAATTGCGGTTTTGTAGTTTTTTCCGCCTTTTTAACGAAAATGCTGATTGCGACGCCTTGCATAATATCAAAGACATTTTGATCGTTTCTCCCATTCGGAGTTTTTTCCAATTGCCTTGTGCTTCCATGCAAATTCACAATATAAATCTCATCAAATTCTTCCAGCAGCGCGTTTCTCATCTTCCGATGAGTTAATCCGCTTAAAAACGAATTATTAGTAATAATCCCGATAACTCCCTGATCGGTCTGCTGCATTTTCCAATGCGCATAGCGGATAAACTTAACGTAATCGTCGTCGAGATTCAGCTTAATTTCATCGGACGGCTTATAATCTTTGATCAGATCCATTATCCACGGCTTGTTATTGCGGGATTTATTGTTATAGGGCGGATTGCCCGTAATTACCAATATTTCTTCTTCTTTTTTGATCTCGTTCGCTCGCTTGCCCTCTTTGGATAATACAGGCATAAATAAATTGACCTTACTTTCAGCGTCGTCAAGCGTGTCCGTCAGGAACACCTGAAATCTTTCATTATCCTTCAATTCGTACCCGCGATCCTTTATAAACTGCGACAGTTTCAAATGGCAGATCGCGTAAGGCGCTACCAGGTATTCGAAACCGTAGAAATTCCGCAAAATATGGTCTCTGATCAGCGCCGGCTGAGCTCCGGAATCCATCGACATTTGCTCGAATATCAGTTCGAAGATCGCTATTAAAAATGTCCCGGCGCCGACGGCAAAATCCAGCGTGGTTACCGACGGATCCGCAAATCCATTCGGCTTCCCGAACTTTGAAATCAGTATTTCATTCAGCGACCGCGCGATAAAACTCACAACCGCCATCGGAGTATAGTAAACGCCCTTCGCTTTGCGCTTCTCAGCGTCTAATTTCGCTAAAAACGTCTCATAGAAATATAGATAGGGATCCGTGAACGTCGTCTCGCCCGATTTAGGCTTGTAGGAAATGGTTTTATAAATTCCCGGAAGGTCGATGTTATTAATTAAATTAACGATTTCGTTAAAAATCCAGCGGATGTGGGAAGGCAGTTGATAGTCGTTTATCAGATTGAAAAATTCTTTAATCACTTCGAAATTGACCGGTATCAGCCGGCTTGCGTCGTCGATGGTTATTTTCTTTCCCGATTGCAGCAAAGCCAGGAAAAATCCATATATTACAGTCTGCGCATAAGCGTCGGCAAATTCCTCCCGGCCCAGATCTTCTACTAAAGTGTCTTTGAATGCATCTTTTAATCCGTTAATTTTTTGCGAAAAATAATCCTGCTTTTTGGTTCGCAATTCCTCGATGATATACTCTTTCAGAATCCTGCCTCTGGCCGCCAATTGAGATGCAAGCTCCGAGACGTCCCCAATGCGCATTGGAGCAGTGATGAAGAACTTTTCGATTAAGGCTTGAATAGAACGAATATGTTCAATTTTCAGCGAGGATCGCTTCGATTCCAAATCGGTGAGATAAAAGAGCGTTCTTCTATCAAGCAATTCCTCGCCGTTCAGCAGAATAAATTCGTGGTAGTTCGTGAGGATTAGATTATGGGAGAAGGAAAGGTATCGCCTGATCTGATCGGACTTAAGCACTTTATCGAGATTCTCGCCCAGTTTCTTCGTCTCGATATAGCCAATGACGCCGCCGGCAGATTCAATTCTGAAATCGGGCGCTCCGAAGCCTTTTGCTCGTTTCGGTTCGTGAATGACCTTTATCTCGGAACTTGGCTTAATACAATTTAAAAGGTTTTCTAAAGCTGTCCGGTTTGTATGTTCAGTTCCAACATCGCCCGACTCTTTCAGCGCTTGAAAATATGTTCGCCAAACGTCTTCCATGAGGTTTACGGTAAAACAGAAAAAACGAATTGTCAATGATTCGCAATGTTTTGTGGATGAATCTCTATAAATGTTATTACTATGTGCATTAAATAAGGTACAACCGGCTTGAAGCGAATAAGCCCAACTCGTTCCCACGCGGGAGCGTGGGAATGCATATCGACCTTGTTCAGAAAAGTATGCATTCCAGCGAATAAGCCGCAACTCGTTCCCACGCTCCCGCGT
>CAZWOY010000206.1:0-7174 GCA_964635255.1 uncultured bacterium | reverse complement strand
TGATATTGATTAATATCCGTATTCCATCAGATTCCTGGAGATGGCAACTATTTTATGCACGTAGTAATAACGGTTAGAAGGTAGATAAAAACTACTGCATCTCGTTCCCACGCTGGAGCATGGGAACGAGTTGGTAAAACTACGATGCTTCGCCTCTTCGCTCCTACGTGGGAATGCATACTTAACTAACAAGGACGATATGCATTCCCACGCTGGAGCATGGGAACGAGTTGGTAAGGTTAGAATAATTCAATGGGGGCGTCGATGCGCCCCCATTAAAATAGAAATTCCAGAAATTCCTATCTCACCGGTCCAACCGCATTCGTATTGTAAATATTACATTGCGAACGGTTGAAAGGTCTTCCGGGCGGATTGACGTTCCAGCCTCTTTCTTCCGGCATGACTCGACTTATGTCTAAGTCATCGATATAAACTTCAGCGCGACAGGCGGGTTCTGCATTGCTGAATCCCAGCATAATCAACTGATTCATCGGCAGATTCTGCGGCGTGGCGAGGTCTTGATCTATCGGTTCATCATTGACCAATAGCGTCCAAGTTCCGTCCTCCATATTGAACAGCGCTTCAAACATAAACCATTCGCCTCTTGGAATTTCGCCTTGTCCATCAGTTAGATTGCCGCCGTTTTGTACAAAATATGTTCCATCGCCGTTCACTTGCACGCGGAAGGTTATGATGTTTTCTGAATCGCCGCCGATTATGCCGAAATAATCTTCTTCTTCAATTCGCATCCAGAACGAAACAGAACCATCGCTTACAGGTTGACAAGTCGCAACGATTCGACAAAAAGCGCCGTCATCGGCGACGTCATGGAAGTGGAGCCCCAGATCGCTCTCATGAGCCGCATCGGCGGTTGCGCGAATCCAGGAATCGCCCTCGCCGTCTATTGTATAGTCTTCATTATCCGGCGGTTGATCCTCTTCGTAATCCTCGAAATCGTCGTAGAGAACCAAGGGTCCGAACGTAGCGCCTTCGGCGATGTTGGAATATTCGGATTCTTCCTCTTCGCCTTCGTAAATTGTGAAGGCTTTCACGCGATATTCATAGCTCGTTTCCGGTTCAAGTCCGGAATCGACTAATGTATCGACGGCGATTTCAGCGATTTGTTCAAAGTCTCCCTGATTGAGCAGCCTGCGTTCGACGCGGATTCCATCGTAGAATGGCGGCGGTTCGCCGACGCGCACGAGAATCTCGGTTAAGCCAATGCCGTCAGCCGTCAAGTTTGCCGGATTAGAGATCGCCGCGAAGGTTGCGGCTTCGGCGATGTTAGAATAGTCCGATTCAACCGGACTGCCGCCGACTGTGCCGAAGGCTTTGACTCTGAATTCATACGCCGTACCGCGTTCCAGATTCTCGACGACAAAGGAATTTTCCTGCGGAGGCGTTTCGCCCGATTCGATAAAGTCTTCGTCACCGACAAGACGTTGTTCGATTCTGAAGCCTTCTTCATTGCGCGAGCGATCCGTCCAGCGCAGTTCAATCCGGGACATATCGACAGGATCTGCCTGCAAATCTGTCGGGGCGTATATCGGGGCGTCCGGGACGTTTATCCTCAGCGTGTTCGACCATTCGGAGTTGCCGAGATCATTAAACGCTCCCACACGGTACTGATAAACCAACCGCGGTTCGACGTCGTTGTCGCGGTACATCGTCGCGCCGGCGTCGAGAGTATCAAGCGGGAGCCAGGCGGGATTTGCCTGTTCCAGACGCTGCAAAATGAATCCCAGTTCGTTATCCGAATTGTCATCCCACTGCAACTGGGCGTAATGATGGTTCGGAGCGTCTCCGCGCAGATTTGTCGGCGCTGAAGGAGGCCCCGGTTCGGTCGTAACTTCCACAATATTTGACGAAGCCGACAAGCCATGCGCATTGTAGGCTCTTACTCTCAAGAAATAGGTCGTTTCAGGATTTAAACCGCGAACGTAGGCTTCCGTAGTATTGGGCATGCGGATCGAAGCGCCGATAGTCCAGTCATTCTCGCCATCGGGGCTTTTAAAGACGCGGAATCCGTTTTCATCATCCGAATTGTCCGTCCACTCACAATATACTTCATAAGGACCGCGCACTTCGGCGGTAAAACCTGAGGGCGGTTCGGGGGTTAAGACTATTGTCGTCGCCGAGGCAGCATCCGACCACTCGGAAGCCTGATCCTCCATAGTTGCGCGAACCATAAAATAATAAGTCGTGTTCGGCTGGAGGCCCTCGTCCAGGTAGGTCATGCTGTCGGCGGCAGCCTGCCCGACGATCTGGTAGCCGTCGTTTTCGTTCATCGACCGTTGAATTTCAAACCCATCCTCGACCGCTGAGTTGTCGAGCCAGCTTATGCGAATCGAAGTATCGCTCGCGCGCTCGGCTGTAATTTCCGACGGGGCTCGCGGGAGCGTTACCGCCGACGCAGTTTCTGAGAACGGCGAATAGGCGGCTTCCGTTTCGCTCCTGATGCGGTAATAATACAGCGTGCCTTCGGTGAGATGATGATCGGTGTATTCCGTAACATTCTCGCCAAGCAGCATTATCGTACGATAGTTCACTTCTTCATGAACCGCGCGCTGCAGTTGAAAACCGGTTTCGGATTCGCTGTTGTCCGTCCAGCTAAGCTCGACGTTCATATCGGATATTGGATTCGCCGTTAGATTTAACGGCGCTTCCGCGGTTGTCGCTTCTACTGTATTCGACCAGAGCGAACCTTGTCCTTCCTTCGTCGCGCGCACTTTGTAGTAGTATGTAGTATTTCCCGTAATTTCAAAATCTACATAGGCTCTGGTTCCCGTTTCGAGAACAGCCGCTTCTTCGTAGCCATCATCCATTGTCAAGCTGCGATAAACTTCGTAGCCGTCTTCGGCGTTTGAATTGTCCCGCCAGGTCAATCCAATGCCGCCCTCGTCTCCCGGAGCCGCTTCCAAACGACTGGGAGCTTTCGGCAATGTGACGCCCGAAGCAATCGCGGAATAGGGCGACTGAAGATTATTGCTCGTGCTCTTAACGCGGTACCGGAAAAGAGTTCCCTCGGTCAGTTGATCATTGTCGAGGTAGGAAGTTTCCATAAGCGCGTTGACAATTGTGTTCCAGTTTTCGCTGTCGCCTCTTGTGCGCTGCACTGTGAAACCATTGTCGAGCGGATTTGGGTCTTCCCAATTCAACTGCATCGACTCATGCGATGCCGGCGCGGCGGTTAAGTTTATCGGCGCGGCAACCGTCGTAGCGTTTCTTATCTGCGACCATTCGGAAACGACTTCGCCCATGATCGCGCGAACGCGATAGTAGTAAGTGTTGTTCGCTTCAAGCCCCGTATCATTGTATGAGCTTGCGTCAGCCTCTAATTCGGCAATTGAAGTGAAATTATCGCGCGTTAAGCTGCGCTGCGCTTCATAACCTTCTTCAGCGCCGGAATTATCGGTCCAGCTCAATTCGATTTCAGAACTCGAGACGTCTGTTGCGCTGAGGTCCGAAGGTTGTTTCAACATCGTCGTAGCAGAAACAACGCTTGAATTCGGGGAAACAGCGACGCCGGAGAAACTCTTTATGCGGTAATCGAAAGACGTCGCTTCATCCAGACCGGTATCGGCGTATTCCCGGGCGGATTCGTTTGTTTCGGCGATCTGCGTCCAAGCGCCCTGACCTGACTCTGTGCGCTCTATTCTAAAGCCGGCGACGACGCTGGTCGTTTCCCAAGTCACCGTGATCTCTTCATCGGACTCCGCCTCTGCCGTCACATTCTGCGGAGCCGACAGCGCCGGTCCGGTAGGACCGCCGTCTTCCTCGCCGCAGCCAAGAAACCCGAAGGCGATGAAGCAGGCTGCGAAAAGTATGTAAAATAGTCGTCTCACTTTAAACTCCATTTATTTCTATTGTACTTAAATCCTTTTTGACGCCTGAATTAAGACTTTGCGTCAAACTGCAGGCAAAATCTACGTATTCCGAAAGAATGCTTCCTGAACTTGTTGAATATGTATTGCTTTAGTAAAGTTACTATTTATTCGATAGTGGGTGCAGCATATTTTGATATTTCAGGGGCATTCATCAACGATTCTCCAGGTTTTCTTTTCTTACCGCTTAAATCAAGCATCATTGCATTTTGCAGATTACTTACAGTCAACTGATCAACATTAACAAATTGCACCGAAGTATTTCTATAGCAAGAAAACAAAACTACAGAAATAAATCTTCCGGGCAAGTTGCCAAGATTTAAAGGTGCAAATTCTCTTCCATCAAGATTTATCACATAATTTCCAACATTAGCATTGTAAGTGATCTGTAAATTAAACCACTGATTGAAATGGTAAACCAACTGATCGTGGGAAACTAAGTCTGAACCATGTCGAGCCCAAATTGTGCCGTCACTGTTGAATTGAAGTTGGAATCCTATGTTTCCTCCTTGATCTAAACCGAATACTCCAAAAGAACCGGAACTTGCTATTTTGAGAAAACAGTTTAAAACGCCATGTGCGACATTATCATGCGTAACTAATGCTTGAACAAGACTTATGGTGTCGTTGGACGCATCTAAAAACCTTAGACACTTGCGACCATCATGGCTGTCTTCATCGGTAACCATCACATCCGAGTTGCCCTCAACATTGAAATTATAGGCTTCATGGTCTGGTCTCGATCCCACTTGATATGCTTCGAAATTGTCGTAAAAAACATATTCGGTTAGTGTTGTAGCTTCAGCGACGTCGGTATAGTCAGATTCCCCTTGAGTATCGCTATAAGCTTTCATTCGATATTGATAGGTCGTTTCCGCTTCGAGGTCGGTATCGATGTAAACGTCGGCATCCGGAGGCACATCAACTGTAACGATAGTAAATTGTTCCTCTCCCGCCAATCTTCTTTCAACTATGAATCCATCCTCGTTAACCGATCTGTCTCGCCATGCAAGCTGTATTCTATCATGGCTGAGCGGCACTGCCGTAAGATTTCCCGGTTCTCTGGGCGGTCCATCCGGTATGGTCGCTTCAACCACATTAGAATAATCCGAATCGCCGCTTTCATTGTAGGCATTCACCCGGTATTCGTAAGTCCACGTCGGATAGACTTCGACGTCGCGATAGGTTGCTTCGTTTTCCAGGCTGCTGCCAACCTGTTCCCAATCTGGGTGTTCTGCATCGCGTCGTTCGATGTTAAAGCCGGTTTCATCGACGGAATTATCATCCCAGCTAAGGACTGCGGCTCGCGAATCGGGCGCTTCGACAGTTAATCCTGTCGGCGCAGCCGGAGGCGGCGGCCAGGTTTCGCCTTCGGCGACATTCGAAAATCGAGACGTCCCGTTCTCGTTAAAAGAAGCCGTCCTGAAATAATAAATTGTCGCAGCTTCTAAACCTTCGACTTCGTAAGCAGCGACATTCTCACCGACTGAATCGACATGGGCAAATTCCCCGTCCTGGGTCATGCTCATCTGGACCACGAATCCGTCTTCATTATGGCTGGCGTCCGTCCAGCTCAATTGAATCGATGAAATCGAAGTTCCGGCAGCTTCGAGCGAACGTGGAATTTCCGGCGGTCCCTCGGGAATAGTAACCGCTTGCTGCGTTTTGACCCAGCCAGATTTACCAACGTCATTAAAGGCTGCGATTTGATAATCGTAACTGTTCAAAGGCGCCACCGTTTCGTCGCTAAAGGTCTCGACGTTCATATCCGTGCTGTCGATGTGCACCCAGAATTGTGCATTATCCGGTTCATCGTCCATTTTTCTTTGAATAATGAATCCTAACTCGTCGCCGGACATATCCTCCCAGGTCAACACCGCCGCCGACCAGTCAGGAGCTTCGGCGCTGAAATTTCCGGGAGCGACCGGCGGACCGGCTTCGGTTTCAGCCGTTACTTCGTTTGAATAATCCGAGTCGCCGTGTTCGTTAAAGGCGTAAACGCGGAAAGTATATTCCGTCGTGGCGTTCAAATTAACGACATTATGGTTGCGACGACCTTCATCCAATGTGTCGGATACAGTCCAGCCGGCGTCTCCGGCAGCCATCAGTTCGATTACGAACCCATCCTCCTGCCGCATGCCTTCCGATCGGTCCCGCCACTGCAGCCGGATCTCGCTCGAAGACTGCACTTCGGCTTTAAGGCTGTCCGGCGCGTTGGGATAATAAACGGACGTTTCAGCGTTAACGGTTCGCGACCAGTCCGACGTGATTTCGCCGCTGACAGCGCGTATTTTGTAATAATATCTTTCATCCGGCGTTAAACCGGCGTCCAAATATTCGACGTCATCCGCTTCGAGAGTCGAAACAAGTTCGAAATTCGAATCCTGCCGCTCGCTGCGATGCACTTCGTAATTCTGATTGATTTCTGAATTATCGACCCACGTAATGCGGATTTCAGTTTCCGATTCTCTTTCGGCTGCCGCGCTTGTGGGTTTTCTCAGCATGGTCGTACCGGCAGCAATATTGGAATAACCGGATTCGGCATTGCTTATATAAGCTTTGACCTTATATTGGTGCAAAACGCCTTCGTCCAATTCTTCGTCTTCGTAAGCTTGAACGTCGCCGTTATCGGTTTCCGCCAATAGGGTAAATTCGCCGTTGTCAACCGAGCGATAAATCCTGTATCCCAGTACGTAATTATTGTCGTCGTTCCAGGCAAGGTGTATTTCGCTGTCAGAAATAACTTCCGCAGTCAGTCCGGTTGGACTCGATAGAGTAGGCCCGGTTGGTCCGCCGTCATCGTCGCCTCCACAGCCGACAAAACCGATTCCCACACTCAAGAAGAGAATAAACAGATACAAGGTAACTTTCTTCATGGCAAGCTCCGTTTGAAGTCATCCGGGTTCGGTAAACTCGAATGTTTTAACTATCTTAAGCCAAATTAGTAAATAGAATAATAATATATATGTTATTTGAACGATTTTCAACTCTGAATCGAAATGATGTAAAAATTTTATTAAGTATTTAATTAATAATTGTTGTGGGAAAAGCTCTCATTTTGTCATTCCTGCCTTCACAGGAATGGCAAGGCTGGATTCTCTTAGCCTTGCAAATATACTTTTTGCACATGAAGCAAGCTTCGCCACAGAACATGAAAACCGCTTGTTTACTCACATTGAGTGCGCGCTTTAGCGCGCATGAGGCGCTCGGTACGCGCTGAAGCGCGCACTCAATGTGATATTACTACGTGCATGAAAAAGTGTCATTGCGAGTCTGCCTTTAGCAGACTA
>CAZWOY010000205.1:0-7197 GCA_964635255.1 uncultured bacterium | reverse complement strand
TTGATATTGATTAATATCCGCATTCCATCAGATTCCTGGAGATGGCAACTATTTTGGCACGTAGTAATAAGGAGTTTTTGCATAAATCTGAACGCCGACTCTTTCTCAAAGCTGAGAGGATGAATATGGCGTTTATATCTCAATTTAGCAGACAGCCCGTGTTTTTAGAACACAAGCAGGACAAGATATCGTTTACAATTCCGGTTTCTTATTTACCGGATTGCCGATCTGAATCGGCGCTAATTTTAGATAGGCAATCCACACCAAAGGCTTGAAAATGAATCGCAATATCGATGTATTTCGCGTTAATAAGGCTGAGGCTGAAAAAGAAAATATCTTAATCTTTAGCCTTGCGGTCTTATTAGGTATTTTATTTTATTTTCCCACCGCCCTCTGCCAGACCGAAGTCTCCGGCGAGGTTTCGGGCCGGTGGACGGTCGAGGGGTCGCCGTATTTTATTCCGGATACGGTCATTGTTCCGGACGGCGAAGTTTTGGAAGTGGATCCGGGGGTGCGGATTATCTTTCATGCCGAGTTCAATGAGCGGCGCAATTTCTACGCTCAGATGTTCGTCGATGGCGCGCTCCGCCTGAACGGCGCGGAAGGCGACTCGGTGCATATCACGTGCGATAATCCCGAATTGTGCGAGCCTTGGGGCTTTCTGCCTAAAATCAGATCCGACCTTCCCCAGGAATTCCGGATGGATGAGAGGATCGATCTGGAATATGTCGTCCTTGAATACATTTACTTCGATCTTTGGGATCATCTCCCGCAGATTATGCGTCATTGCCGGTTTGGCAATCTGGCGCGTTACGTGATCGATATGGGCGAGATTCATCCGGAGCGAAACCTTCATATTCGAAACAACATTTTCAGTGGAAGAGCGCTCATTCGAGTTAAAAATGCGCTGCTTGTGCATCACAACACAATCTCAGAAAATGGCAATGTGTATATTAGTACGGCACATCCACCAAGTCAAATCCAGGCGTATGACAATACATTAATCGGCGATCTTCACGTCGAAGGCGCTAATGCCTGGGTGCATGACAACCTAAGTCCCGATCTGACCGGCAGTATCAGGGTTGAAGCCCTTGGCGGCGATTCGCTTTCGATAATTAACAATCATTTAGGAAGAACCGATGTTGTCGGCTATCGGGTTGCCTATATAATAAACAACACCGGTCTGCCTCAGCGCCGTCCATTTCCACCATTTTTCATCAGAGGCATTAACGAGAACCTTGTTATTAACGACTGTCACAATTTTGATTTACATACAGAATATGTACTCGAGATGACCGTCGATAGCTGCACGGGCATATCCGAAATTTCCTTGAACTATATAGTAGAAAGCTATTTCACAAATCTGGAATTTGAAAACCTTCGACAGGATTGGGAACTTGGCAGCGGGCGCATTCGCATTACCGGCGACACCTTGGGCGTTTGTGAATTCGAAGACTGTGAAATGCTTGATCCGGTTTGGATAAGTATTAGTTGGGTATTCTGGGAATTAAGTTTTATAAATGTGAACGGTACGCGCTTTGAGCATGCTTTTTTAAATAGTTATACCGACCAGTTTACAGTTCTTAATATTGTAAACACACAATTTCCGGATCCAGACGATAGAATTCCTGAATTGCTCTGGATTCGTGATTTTGAACAAATCAATATTGATTCTTGTTTTCTATATGGCGTTAAGTTTGATAACAGTGGCGAGACATCGGTTATCAATTCAAGAATATATGATATTGTCGTGGTTCGATGCGAGATAGACGTAAATCAATGTACGCTTAATAGCCTTGGTGTAGGACGCGAAGGTACGCTTATCGCCCGGAATAACCTGTTTCTGAAAACAGAGGATTTCTATGAAGGAAGGCTTGATGTTCAGATAAATAATGTTTATCCGGAAATCTGGATTACCGATGCGCAATTAATTATGGAATATAACACGCTGCCAGCCGCTGAAATTAATTCTGATAGGGCTCTTGAAGGCTCACGGGTATGCGGAAATATTTTCTATAGCCGGGAGCTCTTTGACCGCCACCTGTTCCGAATCGAGGGCGAACTCTATCACGACTACAATGTAATCTATAATTTGACCGATCCTTATAATTGGGACGTAGAACCGAGCGAACACGAGTTACAGATCGATCCGAGGATGCGCCATCCACTGGCATTCGATTTCCGGCTTCGTCCCGACAGTCCCTGCATCGACGCCGGACATCCCGACGACCGCGATCCCGATCGAACCCGCGCTGATATTGGGGCATATTTCTTCGACCGCCGGATCGACAATCCGCCTGCGGTAGCGTCCGAACCTCAGTCGTACGCCGGCTGGGGAAGCGATTTTAGGTATATCGCCCGTGGCGCCGATGACCGCGACGATCTCGATTTCACTTTTCATAATCTCCCCGATTGGTTTGAGATTATCGACCGCAATCCCGATGAAAACGAAGTCGTCTTAGGCGGCGCGGTTCCCAATGGGGAGGAATCATTTTCATTTCTGATCGAGGTCGAAGACAGCCGGCAGCAGACCGATACGCTCAGCATCGGCATTATGGCGCTGCCGCATACGATCGTCTGGGAAAACGAATTGGAAGAAGACGTCCTGCGCCGTGGATCTTATTTCTTTGTCAACGGTTTGCACATCCCGCCGGAGGCGCATTTAACGGTTGAACCGGGGTGCACGCTGACATTCCGTGGAGTTGATTTAGATTTACGCCAACGATTAAAACTGGTCGTTGACGGCGAGTTGACAGCCGGTGAAGCAAATAGCGATTCAATTTTATTTAATGCGCTGCCGGATACATTCAGACATTCACCCTGGAGTGGCATACAAATCGGGGAAAATGCCGGCATTGAACTTTGGAACGCTAACATTGAGGATGGATCTGCATATCAAAATGCCACGATGCGTGCGGATAGCAGCGCATATGTCTGCCTGCATCATTGCCAGTTGATGGGAAGTGCATTTCTGGGTGCTAGATGTGGCGAGGTTGTTTTTGATTCTTGTTGGTTCAGCGGTAGTGGGTATAGTATTAAAATATGCCATTGCAACAGGCTAAGCGCTACAAATAATAAAATATTCGACACTTCCGGTGATAGCAGCGGCTTTGGCATTTATATTTTTTCTACGCCGGGCGAGATAAAGGGAAACGAAATTATTAATCGTGAATATGGGATAAAAATTACATATTCCAGCAGATTGTACGTTGAGGAGAATAAAATATCTCACTGCCCGGAAGGTATTGACATTGTAGGCTATCCAACGCTCGGAGTACCGCCTGGCGAAAGCGACAGTATCTGGGTATATGGAAACACAATAGAAAATTCTTCCGAATGCGGTATTAAACAAGAATATGGAGGCCTTACAACGACCTATCAAGGTAATCTGCTCTCAAATTGCAATACCGGTTTCGATTTCAGACACGGGCAGCGCCGGGATCTACCGAAAACTGAACCTGTCGTTTATAATTCGCTTGTTCTTAATTGCGGAATCGGCGTCCGCGATGGTGATATTATGGCACAAAGCGAATTCCGCAACTGCTTGTTTGTCGATTGCGACACGGTTTACGTTATGGATTGGACAAGTATGGACCGGCGTCTAATTAACTGCGGATTCATCGGCAACCGTCAGATTATCAGCAGCGCAGTCCGCAGCAATGTACCGGAAATGCTGAATTGCGGTTTCCTGGATAATTTTAATCTTTGGGGCGGTCAGTATTACAGGCAATTGGGGAGGCTGGATTCAGCAAACGTCAATGATACGCCTTGTGATATTTACGGCAACGTTTTCACCGATCCGTTAATCGATATTGACAACGGTTCTTTCCGTCTTGCAGAAAATTCGATCTGGATCGACGCCGGACAGCCGGACGACAACTGGCTCGACCCGGATGGTTCGACGGCGGATATCGGCTTGTACGGCGGTCCGTTTGGAGCTGATCCGCTGGAAATACCTTATCGAAAGGCGCTAACGCCTGATGTTTTTACGATTGGTCCGGTCTATCCGAATCCGTTCAACAGCGTTGCATCGATTAAATATGGATTAGAAGAAGCCCAGCGGATAAAAGTGGGTATTTTTGACGCAAACGGCAGGTTAGTTGAGGTTTTGGCTGAGGGTAATTTTTCAGCGGGATATCACAATCTTTCCTGGAACGCTTCCGATGCAACATCGGGCGTGTATTTCGTCAAACTTACTGCAAAAAACACAGAACAAACTCAGCCATTATTGCTGCTGAAGTAAAAACTAATTATACTGCAGCCGGGTATAATAATTCCCGGCTGCGGTAACACTTATTTTAGGAGTAGAAAATGCTAAAGAAAATTCAATACTTTATCTTACCGCTGATGATAACCGGCAATTTGTTTGCCTTTCAATTGGAATACACTTCTCTAATAGCTTGGGATGAAATATGGCTCGGCTATTTTAATCAAACAACCGATGGCGGGTTTGTGTATATTTACAATTCTAATCCAATCTACATTACAAAAGTAAATGCCGGTCGCGAGCCTGTTTGGACCTGTCAATATAACCTTCCGCCAAGATGCCCAAGAGATAAAGGCTGTATCTTTCAAATCGATAATGATCGCTATGCTTTTATAGGCAATACTTTGATTGAACCGAACAATCCGAATGAGACAGATGTTGAAGCGTTTATTTTCTTATTTAACGATAATGGCGATTCGCTGGACTTTCTTTTATTCGAGGAAGAAGGATGGTGTAAACTTATCGATGCTGTGCATATTGAAAATGGCTTCGCTCTGTTAATAGAAAAAAGACTGGATAATGACCATGATGAAGAAGAATACTATTTGGTAAAGGTGGATTATAACCTCAACATAATTTGGGAATCATTTTTCCAAAGACATGTTGCCGGCGTCAGGTTTAGAAGTCTCATTCAAACTTCAAACGGGAATTACCTGGTTGGAGGAGATCATGTTATCCACCGGCCAGATCGTGTTTTCACATACGGTGTTGTAAAATTTGATTCGTTGGGCAATGTAATCGATATTTGGGATTATAGAACATTTTGTATTGACCGCGAAGTGCAGCCGGAAATAAGCGCTATGTTGGAAATCGCCCCAAACCGTTATGCTTGTGCAGGGCGGGTTTGTAGTCGTTATTTGGTCTATTTGCTAATAGACGACAATGGTGAAGAACTTGTTAATAATGTAATAATAGATACACCGGTGTTTAACGAAAATATCCAAGCAGAATCCATACCCGGTTTCGGAGTGTTTTTACTTATAGATTCAATGACGCCAAATTGTGTTTTTCTTCTGCAAGTTAACAGCAACGGCGACTCGCTTGACGGATATTTTTTCGACACTGATTCTATTACTCGCGATCCGCGAAAGAAAATGGTAAAATCAAACGACAACAACATTTTAATTAGTGGAATTAGGTATTCGAGGAATCATGGCGATCATCATTCTACAATGTTAATGAAGCTCAGACCGGAAATTGAAAATGCAATTGAAAAAGAGAACGATCATATTCCTATAGATCAATTTGCTTTGTTAAATCCGGTGTATCCAAATCCGTTTAATGCCATTACGAAAATTACTTATCTCCTGCCAAGCTGCATGGATGTATCTGCCGCAATTTTTGACAGGAATGGCAGGAAGATAATAGATTTGACAAACGGGATACAAGAAGCGGGGAAACATCGAGTCGATTGGAACGCAAAAAATATGCCTTCGGGTATATACTTTATAAGATTATCCACGCCCTATTTTAGTGAAACAAACCGTTTAATTCTCCAAAAGTAGGTTTATTCATGAGATTTAAAAAATTTCTATTAATTCTTGTTTTTGTTGCTTTTCCATTTTATAGCAATGCCCAAGACACAACATTCTCAGTTGAAGAAGCATTCACGATACCCCACCCGGAAGGCGCAGGGATGCCGGTAACATGCGAGTATGAAGTATTCGACTTCAATCGAGACGGCGTCGATGAAATTGTTGGACTCTACCATTATTATGGTTCAAGGCATAACATAGTGATTTACAGGAGCGCCGAACCGATAGTCGCCGGTGAAATGCTGCCGCATTGGCGCATTCCAAATTCATTAGTCCTTTGCGATTTTAACACGGACGGCTGGAAAGATATCATTTTCGAAACACGGAGTGATTTCATGCTGGAGGGTTATTACGGTCCTGATTACGAATTCAGTTTTGCCGAACCGACCTATTATGCAGGCGAACATGTCTCGGGCGGGGGCGATTGTATGTTAGAAGGAAACCGCACGATTCCGACCGTTACGACTGGATACGGTTACGACAACTGCTATGAATACGAAGATAGCTGCGGCGTCGAATATTGGTCGAACGGCATGGTATGGCAGGGAACATGGCTAAGAGGCAGACCGCAGCGTATCGTCGATATTTGCCATGTCAGAGATTTTTTGATAATTGACAACGGCGACGGTTCAAGCGGATTTTTAGCTTCGGGACATTGCAATTGGGGCAACGAAGTCGAAGGGGTGGGCAATACCTATCTAACTTTTTTCCAATTATTCAGCAGTTATCGCCGCAATTTTGACGAACCTGACAGCTTGATTGTTTATGAAGGTCAAACTGTCGATGAAAATGATCGGGAAATAATTTGGCAATTTAATATCGGCAGGAATTCTTGTGCGATGGATACGGATAATGATGGCGTCATAGAGTGGTATGTTCCGATATGGTATGAAACTGGAGTCGATTCTTACATGATAAGAATCGATAAATACGACCCGTTTGAACTCGAGCTCAACGGCAGATATGAGGAGCTTTCGCCCGATTTTTACATTATCGATATAATGGGTCCTTTTCCGTTTATTGGCATAAGGAGCATTGACGTCGATAATGACGGCGATTACGAATTGCTTGTTGGAATGCAAAATAAGCCATTGCGAATAATCGATCCGGAAAGTATGGAATTAATAATGTCAAGCGATTTCACCCTCCCGGATTTGCCTTCAGAAATATACGAAATATGCAGATTCGATGAAAGCGGAATTGTACAGTTAATGATCGTGGGTGAAAATAATCTTTTGACGATTTACAATCTACCTGAGGAATGGTATATCCCGCGATTGGACGTTGAAACCAAATCCAATCATCCCAAAACCTTAACGCTAAACCCCGCCCACCCCAACCCCTTCAACGCCGCCACCACCCTATCCTACACCCTCCCCCGCCGCCTGGACGTCG